>JALRDS010000044.1 GCA_023259925.1 Candidatus Saccharimonadia bacterium | reverse complement strand
TGCATTGCAGCGGTGCTGTACGACACCTCAAAGAGGGTAATTGGATTAGCTCATCTGGGCAGGCATAACCTTGAGCAGCTAGGCGGTAAGCGTGTGATTGAATATATGGCAACACAATTTCTTTCTACGCCTAGCGATGTTTGTGTATGGCTTAGTCCGGCGGCTGGTAGGTTGAACTACCCGCTATACACTTTTGACAATCGAAGTCTACACGACGTAGTGTTGGAGCAGTTGCTGTCGGCAGGGGTTGAGAGGGCGAGCATTCAAGTGGATAGCCGTGATACAACCACAGATGAATCATTTTTCTCGCACAGTGAGTTTTTAAAAGGTAACCGTACGACGGACGGCAGGCAGGCGGTTGCGTGTGTACTTCGGCCATAATCGACCCAATTTCTCCCTAGTGGTATACTAATAAGCAATGGAAAAAAATCTCTACATAACCACGGCAATTCCGTATGTGAATGGTAAGCCACACATTGGCAATGCACTCGACTACTTACTTGCTGATATCTGGGCTCGTTATCAGCGCCAAAATGGACGTGAAGTCCGCTTTCAGGTAGGAACAGATGAGCATGGAAATAAGATTGCTGCAAAAGCAGCCGAAGCGGGTATTGATCCACAGACCTATACCGATCAAATGTACCCCAACTTTCAAGCACTCATGCAAAAAGTAGGCGCTGGCTACACTGATTTTATTCGTACGACTGATGGTCATCATAAAGGTGCTGTGCAGTATATCTGGCAGCAGCTCAAACCGCATATTTACAAAGGCACGTATCAAGGCTGGTACTGCATGGGCCATGAAGCATTCTTTACCGATAAAGAAGTTGAAGAAACAGCGGGCACTTGCCCAGACCATCAAACGCCATACCAACAGCTGAGCGAAGATAACTATTTTCTGAAAACGAGTGATTTTTCGGTTCGTATCCGTGAAGCTATCGAGTCTGGTGAAATGAAGATTGTTCCAGAGTTTCGTAAAAAAGAATTTTTGAATTTAATTAAAGATGGGCTGCCTGACGTATCGATATCTCGTCCACGAAAAAGTCTCACCTGGGGCGTGTCGGTTCCGGATGACCCTAATCAAGTCATGTATGTTTGGGTAGATGCACTTAGTAATTACTTGACCGTGCTGGGATATCCGGACAAGCCTGAGTGGCAACAGTTTTGGCCAGCAGATGTGCAGGTTGTAGGAAAAGATATTTTGCGATTCCATGCCGGTATATGGCCTGCAATGTTACTGGGGCTTGGAGTGGCACTGCCTAAGACACTGCTCGTACATGGATTTGTTACAGTTGGTGGCGGTGCGAAAATGAGCAAGTCGGTGGGGAATGTCGTTGATCCAAACGAGGTAATAGACCAATACGGGCTCGACGCATTTAGATATTACTTTTCTCGGCACATTCCAACTCAGGACGACGGTGATTTTACTTGGGAGAAGTTTGAAACAGCGTATAACACTGAACTGGCTAATGATTTAGGTAACCTCGTAGCTCGAGTAGCCAATATGCTGATCAAATACCAAGCCGGCGTAGTGGGTGACGTGCCGCTGGGCGAGCACGACATGCGAAATTACCACGCTGCTTTTGAGCGACTAGAGTTCAACAAAGCGATTGACGATGTGTGGTTAATGGTGCGTTCCTTGAATAAATATATTGATGATGTGAAGCCGTGGGAGATTGCAAAACGAAAAGATTCCGACCCTGATGCTGAGCCGCATTTGTCGGAAGTACTTGGCCACTGTGTTGGTAACTTACTGCAAATTGCTGATTTGCTCGTGCCATTCATGCCAGCCACTTCAGGTGTCATACATACAACCTTCGAGTCTGGCGTAGTTGCGAGCGCACCGAATATACTATTTCCAAAAATGCAGCAGCACACAGGAAAGCCCACCGAAGTTCCAGCAAAGTAGCGTACGATATGCTAATCGATACACACTGCCACATTCATGAAGAGGACTACCCAGATGCCGACGGGGCACTCGAACGTGCCTTTGAAAATGATGTAGAAAAGCTAATCTGTGTAGGTACGGATAATGGTACATCGCGTGAAGCGGCTGAATTTGCTTCTCGCCATAAAAATGTCTACTTTTCAGTTGGTGCGCACCCTCATGATTCAAAAGATGGATTTGACGTGGTTATGCAAATTGCGAAAGAAAACCCCGCTAAGCTGGTGGCGATTGGCGAAATTGGGCTCGATTATTTTTATACTCATAGCCCGCGACAAACGCAAATTGCTGCGTTTGAAGCGCAGCTACAGATTGCACAAGACGCTGGTTTGCCGGTAATTTTTCACGTACGTGAGGCATTTGAAGATTTTTGGCCAATCTTTCGTAACTTCACAGGGGTAACAGGTGTGCTCCATAGTTTTACCGATACGGTGGAAAACATGCAGAAAGCCGTTTCTGAGGGGCTTTATATTGGGGTAAATGGTATATCCACCTTTGCAAAAGACAAACGCTTAATGTGGCAGGCCATTCCTCTCGAAAAAATGCTCCTTGAAACAGATGCGCCGTTCTTGACGCCTGTACCATATCGTGGTAAAGTAAATGAGCCAGCGTTTGTGAGGAATGTGGCCGAGTATCACGCTAATATGCGTGGGGTAGAACTCGAACACCTCGCACGAGCTACATCAGCAAACGCCTCTACACTGTTCTCACTATAAATTACTGGGAACGTACATAAACACCAACACTCTATATTGTTAATCTGTTTGGAATAACAGGAGATATTACGCACGTGAGTGAACAACCAGCCCCCGTCTATACATTAGACGACTACCGTCAAGGCAGCCGGTTTGATGATGATACCCAGCTTGATTTTCGAGCGTCTAAGTTAGCTAGTTATGGGGGCGAAAAACACCAGCAAACTCGAGAACGAGAAGCGGCTCGTCAAGCGGTGGTAGCCGCATCACTTAGCGAAACACTTCAAACAGTAAGTGAAATTGAGGCAACGGCTCAGCTGCTTAATAACTTAGCAGTAACGCGTACCGCTGCAATTGAAGGTAAGATTGATATTGTATCGGCGCGTAGTGTTCGATTTTTTGATATGTACCGCAAAGGGACTGACAGGGCGGCGTAATGAGCATGCTAAAAAAAGCAGTCACGCTTTTAGTAGGTGATACAAATGATATCGCATACTTAAAAATGCCAAAACAGCCTGCTGTCAAAAAAGTGACTGAACGCCAGTTGATTCAGCGAGAGAGTGAAATTGGTCGCGAGTTGTTTGGTCCTATTCCGGCAGGACACCACAGGGAATTTTTTTGCTTAGATGATAAAACGTGCATGTGGTATGAGCAGTACAGGGATGAGAAGGGCCAGACAGTTACACACACTACTCGCTACGAAATTCAAGGCGATAAGGTACTAAAAGCACAAGATGGGGCAAAATATAGTTATTTAGAAGGTGCTGAGTTAAAAAATTTGCTCGAGGCTGTGGCGATTTATTACGAACGAGTGATGCGCTCAGTATACGGCCGTGACCCGAACAGCGGTGAGCCACTAAACGGCTGATATAATAGAAGGTAATGAGCCAACCAGTCTATTATCTTGATCATGCAGCCGCAACACCTATAGATGAGCGTGTACTTGCTGTTATGCGGCCGTATTTTTCTGAAAAATTTTATAATCCATCAAGTCCATACGCTCCTGCGGTTGCCATTCGCAAAGAATATGAGGATGCAAAACATATACTTGCTCAAACAATCGGTGCCAAGGGTGACGAGCTCGTTATTACAGCTGGCGCAACCGAGTCGATTAATCTCGCGATTCATTCTGTTCAGGGGCATATTATTTCTAGCAGTATTGAGCACCATGCTGTTTTAAAAGCCGTTGAGTCTCGTGAACATACTCTGGTTAATCCAAATAAAAAAGGCACAATTAGTGCTGACGCCGTGAAGTTAGCGCTTCGTTCTGATACTGAGCTGGTGAGCGTGCAGTTGGCAAATAATGAAATTGGTACCATCCAGCCTCTTCGGGATATCGCCGCCGTGGTATTAGCTGAACGTGCAAGAAGAGTAGAAGTAGGAGATAGTCGACCAATTTATCTTCACACCGACGCCTCTCAGGGGTTTGGTCAGATAGACGTGAATGTAGCGCGACTTGGCGTCGATATGCTCTCGCTAAACTCTGGCAAGATGTATGGCCCAAAACAAGTGGCATTACTGTGGTGTAAACCGGGGGTTCGACTTTCACCGTTGGTTCTTGGTGGTGGGCAAGAGCGTGGTCTACGAAGCGGTACCGAGAATGTAGCAGGCGTTATTGGCTTTGCTGAAGCAGCACGGCTTGCACATAAGCAGCGTAAATCTGAATCGGTTCGTTTGATGGAAATACGTGACACAATGCAGAAAAAGTTAGTGGATGCTTTCGGCGAAATGATACTATTATCTGGAAATCAAAAAAAACGCTTGCCAGGATCGCTACATATTTCATTACCGGGAATTGATGGCGAGCGGCTGGTGTTTAGTCTTGAGTCTGAAGGGGTTTTTCTGGCTACGGGCAGTGCCTGTGCAGCAAATCAGGGAACGCGATCTCACGTGCTTACAGCCATTGGTATGAGCGACGCTGAAGCTGATGGTAGCCTGCGGATAACGTTAGGAAAGTTATCAAGCGAGAAGTCGGTGGCTGAGGCTACTGAAATTATCATACGACACGTTAAAAAAGAGATGGAGCGCATGCATGCGTAACGCCCTCCTGGTTGTTATTGGACTGCTGGTTATGGCTATCGTGCTTGTGAGCGTGTATCTTACACCGGATGATTTGAAGCAGTGTAGCGATGTATCGAACGTTGATAGCAGCTGCATGAAAGCCGATGCAATTGTTGTGATTAGTGGCGGAAACACGGCTACCCGCACCGATGAAGCGATTCGATTATATAACGCCGGCTGGGCAGATACATTGATAGTGTCTGGAGCTGCTGCAGATACGAGCGGCCCGAGCAATGCAGAAGTAATGAAGCTTCAGGCCGTTGAGGCGGGGGTGCCCGAAGACGCTATATTAGTAGAGTCATTCGCACAAACTACAAAACAAAATGCTGAGCGTACCAAAGAGCTGTTGGTATCCGCAGCTGGTGCTAGTATGAACCGGGTTATTTTGGTTACTTCACCATACCATCAACGGCGTGCGAACCTGGAATTTACTGCCCTGGCTGGTGATGGGATTACTATTATTAATAGTCCTGCTCCGAATGATCCTGACTGGTCGCCGCTGTGGTGGGCGACACCGCGCGGTTGGTGGTTGGCTATTGGTGAGTTGGTAAAAATCGGCGCGTTTTATGCGGGTGAGAGCCGATGAGTAATGTATATGTAGGCATGAGTGGCGGCGTTGACTCGTCTCTCACTGCAGCGCTGTTGGTTGAAGCGGGGCACAAGGTAACAGGTGTGTACATGAAGAACTGGACACAAGATTTACCTGGTATGCGCTGTCCATGGGCAGATGATCTTGCCGACGCAAAGCGTGTAGCAGTGCATTTGGGGATTGATTTTACGGTATTCGATTTTGAAAAAGAGTATAAGCAGAATGTAGTTGATTATATGATTTCTGAATATACTGAAGGCCGTACACCAAATCCAGATATTATGTGTAATCAAGAAATTAAATTCAAATTATTCCTGGAGACAGCTTTAGCTGCAGGCGCTGAGTACGTTGCAACTGGGCACTATGCCTGTACAGAGAGCGGTAAATTGCTACTCGCCGAAGATGATAACAAAGATCAAACTTATTTTTTGTATCGAGTAACAAAACAGGCACTTGATAAAACCCTATTCCCACTCGGTAATTACACAAAGCCACAGGTACGTGAAATGGCAGAAGCTCGTGGTTTAATTACGGCGGCAAAGAAAGACTCTGTTGGTATTTGTTTTGTTGGGCAAATAGGTATGCGCGAATTTTTAAGTCAGTATATTACTGCTACACCGGGCGATGTAATCGATAAGCAATCTGGTAACGTAATCGGACGGCACGATGGAGCAATATTCTATACCCTCGGGCAACGGCACGGATTGGCGATTGGCGGGGGACTACCATATTACGTAGTGGGCAAAGATATGCAGCGAAATATTGTGTATGTTTCACGTAACCTACAAGACGAAACTATGTGGCGTGAAAGTGTAGATCTTCAAAGTATTCATTGGATTAATCAACCGGTTGATGAACAGGCTGATATTATGGTGCGTGTCCGCCATCGAGCTCCACTTGTCCCGGCAAAACTTTATGGCAACACTGTTAGGTTCAACGAGGCCCAGCGAGCCTTGACTCCTGGCCAATCTGCAGTGTTGTACGTTGGCAATGAGTGCGTAGGTGGCGGTATAGTCGCTTAGGTGTTGTAGCGCTTATGCTACTATGGATGTATGCATAAGGGCATCAATGGCTTCACTATCGTTGAACTATTAATTGTTATCGTCGTCATCGCAATACTCGCCGCTATCAGTGTGGTATCGTACAGCGGTATACAGGCAAGAGCTAGGGACGCTTCTACCGACCAAGCAATATCTTCAATGAAAAAAACACTTGAAATATATAAAGCCGACAATGAAATGTATCCGCAAGCGTGCGGATCGAACAACTCTGGCTGTAGTGTTACGGGCGTATATAATAACTTTCTCGTTCCTACGTATGCTGCGAGCGCCCCGACTGATGCCGGCTTGTATCAGTATGTAAGAAATGGCAATGACTCATACGGTGTTTACTTGCTGTATAACGCAAAAGCTAGCTGTAAAACTGGCGTAAACGTTGTGAGCGGCTGGTGGGGATCCGGAGTTCCGATATGCTAAAAAACCATGCTTTTACTGTAGTAGAGTTGCTGATTGTTATCGCAGTGATTGGAATACTAGCTTCGATTACAATCGTGAGCTATAACGGCATACAAGATAGGGCCAGGGAAAATGCTGCCATTGCTGAGCTCAAGTCGGTATCTAATAAGCTTGAAACATACTATTCTGCAAATGCGGGGTATCCAACGAGCTTAGCGACTGTTGGGGTAGCGAATAGCGGCGGTAAGACGTTTCAATATACTCGCAGCGGAACTGGAATTAGTTCAACCTATGGTGTAACAGTTATGATTGATGGCTTGCAGCCACATAATTCTAATAGTGATGATCAAACACCGACAAAGGGTCCATACGATGGTCACTCGGGGGGTACTACATATTGTCCAGACGACGGACATGTGGCGATTAACGGCTACTTCTGTGACGGAAGCGTGAATTCAACTGCGAGTTTACATAGCGCTGCGATAAAATTGCTTTCAACAGATAGCGGTGTTCCCGCTGGTGCGCCCGGTGGGTACGTTAGCCGACAAACGAGCCGAGATAACTTAGGTTCTAATATATTCCCTGTATCTGCAGGTGAGGTGTACTGCACATCTGGCTGGGCGGCAACAACGAGCTCTACGGTTACTCATTCAATCGGGCTAATGGTGATGGGCTCGAGTAATAGTTGGCTTCGCGGTGGGAGCGCACTCGCCCCAACCTCAACTTGGACCAAACTATCGGGATGTATCACTATTCCTAGCGGCTTCACAACTGCGCGGCTATGGACCCAAAACGACGGTGGTAACGGCGGGACTGCATCCGCCGCATGGTACCAGACTGCTATAACGCTTAGGAAGCAGTAGCCTGTGACTAAAGACACAAGAGCATTTACAATCGTTGAACTACTGATTGTTATAGTGGTTATTGCAATTTTAGCGGCAATTTCGGTAGTAGCGTATAACGGGATTCAATCGAGGGCTAAGAATGCCGCAACAAGACAAGCGGTTGCCCAAGTGGACAGGCTAATTCAAGCGTATTACTCAGTAAAAGGAAGCTACCCTTCAACCGGTGGGATGGGCAATGTATATACAGATGCTAACTGCGCAGGTGCTACAGATAGTGATGGTCAAAAAACCCAGAACTGGATACCCGGTATCAGCGAGGTATCCAGTAGCCCACTGCCGCAAAGTGATTTTACTGGAACTGGGATAAATGGATATGGCGGTTGTTATGTGTATACGAGTGATGGCTCGTTTTATGTGCTTTCAGCATGGAACAGTAAATATGGCGGACCTTCAACAGATGGACTCTATCGAAGGCTGGGTTTTCGAGGCTCGGCATATTACGGTACAAACTATTACTTATGTAATAATACATCGGTTGGCGGTAATGCAAGCGGCTATAGTATAAATCAAGATATCTATAAGCATTCATATACCACATCAAACATCACGGCAACGACGTCAACTCCATGTGATGAATCTCCACCGAGCGGTGCATAGACAGTGATATAATAATGCTTATGAATTTGTGGGCATCTAGAAGCCAAGGCTTTACAATAGTAGAATTACTGATTGTTATAGTCGTGATAGCAATTCTGGCCGCAATATCTATCGTCGCATACAATGGTATCCAAACACGTACAGAGAACACTAAAACAGTACAGGCTGTAAGTCAGTACATAAAACTTATAAAAAGTTTCAGTGCTATTAACAGTGTTTATCCATCTGATCCTGCATATCCTTGTCTCGGTACGGCGGGTACAAACTGTGCTAGAGTTTCTGGAAGTACAACATGTGCAACAAGTGGTGATGGACTAGCCGGAACGACAGCTAATTTTACCAACCAAATCAACCAAGTGCTTAGTGGTAGTGAACCGCAGCTAAGTTCTCAGCAAATTACTGGCTGCACAAGTAATCTTTATAGTGGCGGATATTACAGAAGTACTGATGGCCGAAATGCGTATATAGTTTATTACTTGCGTGGAGATGCCACGTGCTCGGCAAATGCCGGTAGTATTGGGAGGTCGCAAGGTGGCGATATGACACGATGTCAAACTAATTTTCCGGTTATATAGCTAGCAGACTGATAGATTAGTGACATGCATATGGATTTGCTATAATTAACAGATATGAACACCCAAGAAATTCGTAATGCCTATATAAAATTCT
>JALRDS010000079.1 GCA_023259925.1 Candidatus Saccharimonadia bacterium | reverse complement strand
TGCATTTCGTTGGTTTGTCTACTTAATACGGAACCGGGAAGCCCGCGAGGCGTCATGGGAATGGCTACGAGAGAGCTGGGACTGGATTGAAAAAACGTATGGCGGAGACAAAAGTTTCGATGATTTTCCACGCTATGCAGCGGCAGGCCTTGCTACCAAAACGCAGCTAGAGGAGTATAAAACGTTCTTTGCCCCAATGATGGAAATACCTGCTCTTACTCGAGTGATCCAACTTGGTATCTCCGAGATTGAAGCCCGCGTCGCAATCATCGAAAAAGATGCTGCATCTGTAAAAAATGCACTAGCAGCACTATAAGACCACCAATTAGTCATCGATTAATATAACGTCTGTGATTGTAAGATCCTTAGCCACAATAGCTACTGCCAGTTGCTGCCCTAAGCTCGGCGTTTTTGATACATACAGCTGAGCAGCAAACTTCATTTGCTTGAGTTTCTTCGGTGTAATTGCCGCCATACCACCGCCGAACTCTTCAGTAATCCGATACTTCACTTCAGTGAAGTAATACGTATCGTCTTTTCGACTCACAATATCAATTTCACAGAATTTTGTCTTCCAATTCCTTTCCACAATACTATGACCAAGCTGCTCTAAGTACATAGCCACTTCGCTTTCCGCCATGTCTCCCAGCTGTTTTGTTGTTACAGAATCATCCCCAGTAGTCTTTTTAGGAGTATGCGGTGCATATTTTGCCAATGGAGCAAAACTGAGCCTGTGAAGAGGGGTCACTCCATAGTGTTCGATTGCATCACGGTGCCTGGCTGTACCGTACCCACTATGCGACTCAAACCCGTACATAGGGTATACTCGCGACTGTTCTTCCATAAACGCATCACGTGCAACTTTCGCGACTATTGACGCCGCTGACACGCTTGCAATCAGTAAGTCGGCTTTTTTCAAAGTTGTTACGTATGGCCCCTTAGCTGTATCTTTCAAAAAATTCACCGTACCATCGATAATGATTTCGTGATACTCGGCTGTAATTTGCTCAACCGCACGCCTAGTAGCCAACACAAGGCTCGCACTCATACCCAGCGTATCAAGCTCATCAGCATGCACCCAACCCAGACCAACCCCGGCTGCCTTCTCATATATCTCTTTACTCAACTCTGCGCGACGCTTTTTGGATATTTTTTTACTGTCGGTCAAGCCGTCTAACGTTTCGCTACCGAGTACTACAGCACCCACCACTAGTGGCCCCGCCCAGGGACCTCGCCCAACCTCATCAATTCCCAAAATCATACTACTAGTATAAATAAAATCTCCCGCTTGTGGCAGGAGATTAAACATCGCATTGTAAAAAACTTATTTCGCGTCGTCAGTCTTTTCTTCGGCTGGTACTTCTTCTGCTACCGGTTCTTTAACCGCTACATTATTCACCGCTTCACGGTCAAAATTAACCGCTGTTAAGCGAGCGCTTTTACCAGAACGGGTGCGCAAATAGCTAAGGAAATTACGGCGAACCTTAGCACGTCGTACAATCTCAACTTTCTCAACAAGTGGACTGTGCAGGAGAAAACTCTTTTCTACACCAACACCGCTAGCTACCTTACGAACAGTAATTCGGCTTGTGTGTTGACCTTTGTTGTCGGTTCGAATAACTACGCCTTCAAATACCTGAATACGCTCTTTGTTACCTTCTTTAATTTTTTGGTGCACACGAACAGTGTCACCACTTCGGGCGTCAACTACAGCAGCCTTCTTTTGGGCGTCATTGACTTTCTGAATTAATGCAAAACTCATTCTTATCTCTCACTTACAAGTTTATAATGCTTATTGGTCTAATTGTAGCATAGACGAACGCGTTTTGAAAGGGGTATACTAGAGAGATGGACTATGACAAACTCGCACTCGATCTACACAAGCAACACGGAGGAAAAATCACCACGAGCCTTCGCGATACATCGGAGCTTGATAATCAAAAGTTAAGCACCTACTACACACCTGGCGTAGCAGCTGTTTCAAAAGCTATTGCTGAGGACGAAAGCCTACTACCAACATACACATGGACGAACAACTTGGTAGCCGTTATTTCAGACGGGTCGGCCGTGCTGGGCCTCGGCAATATTGGTCCTAAAGGGAGCATGCCTGTTATGGAGGGAAAATCTCTCCTTTTCAAGCACTTTGCAGATATTGACTCTATTCCAATCGTACTAGATGTTCATTCCGTCGATGAGATTGTGACGACAGTGAAGGCAATCGCACCAAGCTTTGGCGCGATTAACCTTGAAGACATCGCTGCACCACAGTGCTTCGCCATAGAAGAGCAACTCAAACGAGAATTACCAATCCCTGTATTCCACGATGATCAGCATGGTACTGCAGTTGTTACACTGGCTGGCTTAATAAATGCCACCAAAATTACTGATCGAACGCTGAGTGAGAGTAAGGTGGTTGTCGTTGGTGCGGGCGCCGCAGGTACTGCCATTATGAAACTCCTCAACCTCTACGGCGTCGGACAAATTCTAGCCGTTGACTCAAAAGGTATCGTATCAAGTAGCCGAACCGACTTAAACGAGGCTAAACAGCTCCTACTCGAACACGTCGATGGATCTGTCGACGGCACGCTAGCGGATGCACTGACTGATGCTGATATCTTTATTGGTGTATCACAGCCAAACCTTCTTAACGTAGAGCTCATTAAGAAGATGACAAAAGACCCTATCATATTTGCAATGGCAAACCCGGCACCTGAAATTCTTCCTGAAGAAGCTGCTAAGGCTGGCGTAGCTGTAATGGCAACCGGACGGAGTGATTTCCCCAACCAAGTAAATAACGCTATTGCTTTTCCAGGCATATTTCGAGGAGCGCTTGATAATCAAGTGCGTGATATTACCGATCAACATAAAATAGCAGCGGCAGAAGTTATTGCCGGGTTAGTTTCCGAACCAAAACCAAACTGTATTATTCCAAGCGTATTTAATGAGCGGCTCGTGCCTGCTATTGCCGAAGTTATTAAATAACTCGGTTAATTTCTTCAATCGTCGTCTCACCGCGAAGCGCCGCCAAAACCCCCACTTGCTGCAAGGTAATTAAGCCGTCTTCACGGGCGGCTTTTTCAATTACTTCAGCATGCACTTCGCCTTTGTCGCCGCGCAAGAAAGCTTGCACTTTTTCAGTCACAACCATTTGCTCCATAATTACCACGCGTCCTTTATAGCCAAACGGAGCATCTTCAGATGGAACTGGACGCCATAACTTGAAGGTATCTAAGTCGGGCAACTCGTATGACTCAGGGAGATCTTTAAGTACGGTTTTCACCCACTGACGCGTCGCTTCATCGGGCTCGTATTCTTCTTTCGTTTCGTCGACTAGCCTGCGTACTAATCGCTGCGCAATAATCAACCGCACTGCACTACTAAATATGGGGTTTTGGCCCACAAGATCTATCATGCGACTAAACGCTGCCGAAGTTGAGTTGGCATGAAAGCTCGATAACACCAGGTGACCCGTAATTGAGGCTTGAATGGCTGTTTTTGCTGTGTCTTGGTCTCGGATTTCACCCACCATCACCACATCGGGGTCTTGACGTAACACACTACGCAACCCTTCAGCGAAATTATGTCCTTTAGTTGTGTTAATTGGAATCTGTGAAATACCTGTTAGGCCATATTCAATTGGATCCTCCAGAGTAATCAATTTTCTATCAGGTGTATTTAGCGCGTTCAGCATACTATAAAGAGTTGTCGACTTCCCGCTCCCAGTTGGCCCTACCATTAATACCATACCGCGCGGGTGACTAATTATTTCATCAATTTCTGCCCGCTGTCTGTCGGGAATGTTTAGACGATCAAGGTTTAATAGTGTTTCATCAAAGTTAAACAACCGAAGTACCGCATCTTGCCCATACATAGTGGGTACGGTCTCTACGCGTAAGTTGAGTAAATGAACAGAGTCTTCTCTTGCAATCTCTTTTTGCATATGACCAGACTGTGGCTCCTCGGCTGCACTTGAAATATTAGCCCTGCTGCCAAGTGTACCCATTACAATCCGGTACCTATCTCGCTCAAGATCAGCCACCGGGTGAAGTGCGCCATCAACGCGCATACGAATACGGATACGATCACGCATATTTTCTATATGTATGTCGCTGGCACCCAACCTATCAGCTTGATCAATTAAATAGTCAAACACCTGCTCTGAGCCGACGGAATTTAGTGTGCGCGATACTTCGCCAATCGTATCGCTATCGCCTTCTTTTGCAATCGTAATGTCGTCGTACACTACCTGCTTCGGGGGGTCGTAGCGGTTCATAAACAACTTGAACGCGCTACCAGAAATCATATTAAACTCGGCATTCAAGCCGCGATCGTTATAGTCGCGTCGCATACGCGTGACAAGTGATTGTGGTGTTTGAGTAGTGATGCCAAACTGATACGCATCAGACTCACTGCCCCGTACCAGCGGAATTAGCCGCCCCTTATACATTTCTTCAATCGACAGGATGCCATCGACTAGTGCTATATCTTTTTCAAAGTTCCGTGTATCTAGGTACTGGACACCAAGAATTGCCGCCCGTTCCCTGGTTGCATTTTCATCGTGCTCACGACGCTGTGCCTGTACTTTGCTTTCGTCCATGTATCATCACTATACCAGAAAGCACAAGCATAATGTAGCTGCTATACTGTTACAGAATGCCCGAAATAACCCTACTTCTGCACAATATACGCTCCACGCATAATGTTGGATCTATCTTTCGCACAGCCGAGGGCTTCGGGGTGTCTAAAATTGTCTGCACTGGCTATACGCCATATCCAGAGCTTGATGGTGACACACGTCTTCCGCACCTTGCAAGTAAAATTACAAAACAAATTGATAAAACTTCGCTAGGCGCTATCGCTAGTGTGCCATTCGAGCAACATGACAACCTGTTGACATGGTTAGATGGTAATACGCTACCCCTAGTGGCTTTAGAGCAAGATAAAAAAAGCATTTCACTCGCTCATTTCGAACCACCTGATGCGTTCGTACTAGTACTCGGTGAGGAGGTTGAGGGAATTCCAGGCGAGTTACTGAAGCGCTGTAATCATATCGTTGAAATACCCATGAAAGGCAAAAAAGAGTCATTTAATGTCTCGGTTGCTGCGGGCATAGCACTTTTTTCAATGACAGAATAAAAATATTCAGCAACTATAGAATGGTACATACGTGACATTGATTTGGGTGCCACCCGTGAAGTATCCCGATTTCCCAGTTGACCAAACCCCATCCCTGTTCGCACAACTTCCATTCTCGAGTTCATTTTCATCGATCTGATACGGAGAGCCCCATGGGTCGCCATCTCGTAATCCAGATAGGTTAACTCCGGACGCGTTAGATATAGCAGTCAACGTGTTGTTGTATGCCACCCAACAGTTGTGTGTTTTGGGCAACTGGGAGTATGGAGTAGTGTCGCCTACAGAGTATGGGCATGTGCAGCGAGTACAGCCCACCCCAGTGATATTTATCAGTACCAAATCTCTTGATGTTCGAGCTAGTTGGACTGCTTTTACAATTTGACTAATGTCTGCAGCAACTTTACTGTTTCGTGAACGATCCTGTATGCCATTGTATGCAACGACTGAAATCGAAGCCAGAATTGCAATCACCACAATGACTATCAACAGCTCAACGATTGTAAATCCGTATCTCATGTCTTTTTGCTTCGGGTAACGCATGTGTCGTCAGTATACGCCGTAACCATAACCGCTTCAAGTTATTTGATTATCACAGCGTCTTCCCCGAGTTGCTTCACCAACTGACCAACTAAATCATCGCTATCTTCAACTTTGAATGGTAAACGTATGGCTGACTTTTTTTCAGTCCCCAAAACAAGCACAATGTCCGACGAGCCTGGGAACTTACCGCAAATTGTTTTTAGCTGCATTAAGCTTTCAGCGTCATCTGGGTTTTTGATATGCACAAACAACTGCCGTACAAGCGGCACATGAGGTACATATTCTACAGGCGGTGCCTTAGTCTCCTCTTTAGCTGCAGCTTTTTTGGTTACCTTAACTGGCCCACCTCTGCGCGGCTTTGGTGCTTGCATCGCTCTTCCTGTAGATTCATATTCACTGAGCTCTTTATCGGTAACTATGTTCACCTCGTCGGCGATTAACTTTACCTCACTCGTCATGTTGCCATCACGATCACGCGCATTCACCTTCCCTTCAGCCCGTATCACCGCATCTTGCGTCAGCTTGGCGCCAACCTCTGCAAATAAGTTTGGAAATACAATTACTTCCGATTCACCAGACTTATCTTCAATTGCCACAAATGCCATTTTAGAACCTGCTTTGGTAATAATCGTCCGTACGCTCGATACGATCCCACCGATAGTTACCTTCTTGCCGTCGATATCTGGTTTTAACTGATTCAGCGGAATTGTTTGTTCTTGAAAGTAAGCATCGTAATTATCAAGCGGGTGGGCGCTAATATAAAGCCCCAGTAACTCTCGTTCCCAGGTGAGGTATTCTCGCTCGGTATACTTCACAGGTGCCGCTTGAAGTGACATAGTTGGCTGAACACCGCCCCCGTCGGCCAGCGCACCAAATAGATCCGTTTGTCCACTTAACGCATCTTTTTGTGTTTTTGAAGCAAATCCCTGGATCGTTTCTAAGTTAAATAACAAGTCTGAACGGTCGCCAAAACTATCAAAGCCGCCCGATTTAATTAACGAATCCCACGCCTTCTTATTAAATTTGTTGGTTGATACCCGTTTGGCAAAATCTTCAATGCTCGTAAACGCACCTTCGCTGCGAGCTCTCAGAATCTCCTCTACAGCTCCTACGCCAACCCCCTTTACAGCTGCCATACCGAAACGAATAGTGCTTTCATTTGGCACTACGGCGAATTCCACAAACGATTCGTTGACGTCGGGCGCCAATACGGTAATACCCATATGTCGACATTCGGTAATTTCAATCGCGAGTCGTTCGATATCATCCTGGTCGCTTGTCATCAGTGCGGCCATAAATGCATCTGGGTAATGCGCTTTCAGATATGCCGTCCAGTAGGCAATTAGCCCGTAACACGCTGCGTGCGACTTGTTGAAACAGTAATTTGCAAACTCCTCAAGCTGCTCCCAAAACGTTTCGGCTACTTTTTCGCTTGCACCGCCATGCTCAACGGCTCCCCGCACGAAGTCGACCTTTACCTTACGCATTAAGTCTATCTGCTTTTTTCCTACCGCTTTACGCAGTGTGTCAGCCTGCCCTCCGGTAAATCCACACCATTCTTTAGAAATCTGCATAAACTGTTCTTGGTACACTAAAATGCCGTAGGTGCTGCTAAGAGAAGATTCCATGCCCTCATGGAGATAAGTTATCTCTTCTTCACCGTGTTTACGTTTAATGAAGCTATCGATAAATTGCATCGGGCCAGGACGATACAGTGCTACCATGGCGATAATATCGTCGAATACCGTTGGCTTCAGCTCGCGCAAGTAGCGCTTCATCCCAGCAGACTCCAGCTGGAATACTCCTGTTGTGTCGCCGCGTTGAAATAGCTCAAACGTCTTTTCATCTTCAAGCGGAATTTCTGACAGTGTAATGTCATTGCCGTATACTTTTTTAATAATACGTAATGCGTTGTTAATAATCGTTAAGTTACTTAGGCCTAAGAAGTCCATCTTTAACAGACCAAGCTCTTCTACCGGACCCATTGGATACTGCGTAGCAACCACACCCTTTTGGGCCATCTCAAGTGGCGCATATTTCACAATATCATCAGGAGCAATCACGACTCCAGCGGCGTGTACACCATGGGAACGAATTGTACCCTCTAGGCGAATAGCATAGTCAAACACCTCTTTGGCCGTTGGATTTGAATCGTATTCTTTTTTCAAATCTACGTCTTCTTTTACACTCACCGCAAGGGGGATGTGACGACCCTGTACGGGCGGCGGAATCATCTTACTTAAGCGGTCTGCCTCTGCATATGGCACCTGAAGTACACGTGCAACATCACGAACTGCTGCACGTGCTGCCATTTTGCCAAATGTTACAATGTTCGCTACGCGTTCACTACCGTATTTCTCGGCACAATATTGGATTACTTCATTTCGTCGGGTATCTTGAATGTCGATATCGATATCTGGCATTGAAATACGATCCGGATTTAAGAATCGTTCAAACAGTAAATCATACTTCAGTGGGTCAAGATCGGTAATGTTGAGTGCATACGCAATAATAGAGCCTGCGGCGGATCCACGCCCTGGGCCAAAAATAATACCCTGAGATTTCCCCCAGTTTATGAAGTCTTGCACGATTAAAAAGTATCCGTTATACCCCATCCGATCAAGCACATCAAACTCCATGTCGAGTCGATCACGTTCGGCGTCAGATAGCATATCGCGAATCTGTTGATTTGACAGGAGGGTAGCGTCTTCTGGAATGATATCGTGGTAGCGAACAGCCATCCCCTGGTATACAAGTTGATCAAGGTATTCTTTTTCAGATTCACCATTTGGAGTCGGGTATTTTGGAATTAATATTTTGCCGAGTTCAATATCAAGACTACACCGCTCAGCAATTTTTCGTGTATTCGCTACCGCTTCGGGGTTAGTATCATTCCAACGCGCAATAATATCTTTAGGGTCGGTGACATGTAACTCGAAGTCTTTTAGGCTCATGCGCTTTTCATCACTCAAATACGCACCCGTTCCTACACAAAGTAAAATTTCATGCGCGTCTTGATCGTCATGATCCAGATAGTGACCATCACTCGTTACAACGCAAGGTATGTCGAGTTCTTGTGATAACTTTTCGAGGTAGCCGTTAATCTTTACCTGTACATCCCAGGCGTGTGCGTGGTCGGGGTGGCCGTGATCTTGCAATTCAAGATAATAACGATCTTTGAAGATAGATTTATACCAAGAGGCAACTCGCTTTGCCTCTTCGTAATTATCGATACGCAGACTCTCACCAACTTCACCACTTGCACAAGCACTTAGGGCAATAATACCTTCATTGTATTGCTCGAGTAGTTCGTGGTCGATCCTTGGCTTATAGTACATTCCCTCTAGATTGGCCTTGCTGCTTAGCATCATTAGGTTCTGATAGCCAGTCTCGTTCATTGCTAGTAAAATCAAGTGGTATCGAGCTTTATCTTTAGCAGGGTCACGGTCGTGCCTTGAGCGGGCAGCTACGTACGCTTCAATGCCAATGATTGGCGTGACGTCTGCTTTTTTTGCGGCTTTGTAGAATTCAATCGCACCACTCATTGTGCCGTGGTCGGTTATGGCACAAGCGTTCATACCCATTGATTTTACAATCGACACAAGCTCGTCGACTTTAGAAAGTCCATCGAGCAAACTATGATGCGTGTGATTATGTAAGTGAACATAGTCCGACGCCGAAAGCTGAATCCCCATATATCACCTAGTATAGCGAATTCGACGAGGAGCAGCTACTTACTACCGATGTAAAATATTATTCACTTGTTTCAAGGGTGCTTGAAATGCCATTAAATAAACCATCGAGCGGTGTAATTACATTAGCAAGCAACGATAATACCCAAATTAGTAAAGCAATTACCAGTGTACCGCCAATAACGCTACCAGCACCGAACATAATACCTCGTATTAGATTCATTACATACACCTGGGCTCTTGAACGATGAAAGTCGTAGAACAATTCTTCAATGAGCGTTCGCCTAGCGCTTCTTTCGGCAGATTCTGCCTGGGAGCGTTTTATTTTCTTAAGAAACTTTTTTACCTTTTCCATTATTTATTACTCGCATCGTTATCTTCAATTGATGCCTCTGTATTATGGATAGAGTTGCCAGAAACCTTCTCGAATTTCTTCTTGAGTTTGCGTGTAGAATCTTGTATTCTATCAGTTACTTTTGTAGCCTTACTCTTTAAATCGCCTCGAGTCTCCTTACCGCTTTTCGGTGCAGTCAATATGCCTGCAACTACCCCAATCGCTGCTCCAGTAATCGCTCCAATTGCTATGTTTACACCTTTCTTCATGATTACTTTTTCCCCTTTCGTTTTTTGCTCACTTGATCCATCACAAAGCGTGCGACAAGGCTTGGCGTAACCACCTTGTTAACTCCGGTCATAGTTCGTTCAACCGTATCGATAGTACGCTCAGCACTCGTAGTAACCCGCTTGATTTGGCTAGTTACACGTATGAGTAAAACTGCTAAGACAATTCCGATTGCTAAGAACACTGCTAAAAATATTGAAAGAATTACTACTAAAATTTCCATGGCTGTCATATCTCCATGGTATCAAATAGTAGTAACAGATGCTACAAACGGTTTCGTAGGTACTTGGCTAATTCGTCACCGAACTCAGGATTCTTCAATCCAAAGTCTATCGTTGTTTTTAAATACTCTAACGGATTACCAGTGTCATAAAAATCTGCGTCTGTTATTTGCTTAGCGTAAAACGCATAGCCGTCATCCATCATAGCTTGTACGAACGGCTGAAAAGTAAACTCACCGTCGCTATGAACTGAACTTCCAGCCTCGATGTATTCTAGAATTCTACCCGGCAGTAGATACGTCGAGACGCTTGCGAGTGCAGATGGTGCGTTATCTTTACCTGGCTTTTCTACAACCTTTTCCATTTTAATCAGACCATCGCCAATCGAGTCACCGGAAGCGAACCCATACATCGAATATTCCTTATCGTCTTTCACTTGCTTACATGCAAACACGCCCCCACCAGTTTGATTGTAGACGTTAATGATTTGCTTCGTTGAGTTTGCCTCTGGTGTAAAAAAGTCGTCGGCGAACGTGTATATAAACGGTTCATCACCCACAAGATGTGCTGCACTGAGTAAGGGTGTTGCGTTGCCGTATGGCCCTTTTTGTCGAATATATATAAAGTTTGCGAGATTAGCAATAGCCTCAACTTGCTCTATATATGGTTTCTTTTTTTCACCACCCGATCGCAGATTCGTGAGCAGCTCTTCACTCGGCAAATCAAAGTGATCCTCAATAGCGCGCTTATTACTGCTTCCCACTATAATAATGTCTTTGATACCCGCCTCAACTAATTCTTCAACAACGTATTGAATAATTGGTTTGTCTACCAGTGGTAGCATTTCTTTGGGCATTGCCTTGGTTTGGGGTAAGAATCGTGTTCCAAATCCAGCTGCCGCTATAACTGCTTTTGTTACCGGTTTTGATTGGTATGTCATTATGTATTCTCCCTTTACTTAAGCTGTTGAAGCTGAGTGTGGCTCAGTAGTACGGCCGACACATCCGTCATACGCCCCTCATGGGCATTTTCAATTAACTCCTCAACCGTTATCAAGGTAACTTCAATGTTTTCATCGTCTTCAGGGGTTGGAACTGCTACCTGTTCGCAATCTATTCCTAAAAAGTAGTGATGCTCCGTGTTATCCCAAGCATCGACATACACCTTGCCGAGGTAGCTGATGTTACGCGCAACATATCCGGTTTCTTCTTTTAGCTCACGCTCTGCAGCCTGCCGTGGCGTCTCGCCCGGATCTACTAACCCACCAGGTAATTCATCCATCATTTTTTCTGGACCAAATCGAAACTGCCTCGCAATCACCACTTTCCCGTGTGGAGTAAGCGCAATGATTGCAGCAGCGCTGCTACCGTCAACCCCTGCTACGTCAGCCGTAAACACGTTACCATCAGGTAATGTAAACGATTTATGCGTCACCTTGCGAAAACCGGCAGATGTCACCTTTGTACCGTCGTCAGTTCGTTCAGGCAGCACCACGCCCTACAACCTTTCGCGAATCAGCTTTTGTGCTAGCGATGGATTGGCGGTACCCTTCGACTTCTTCATTACTTGGCCTACCAAGTACCCTATTGCCTTATCGTTTCCGGCTTTGATGTCTGCAACTGACTTCGCAGAGGCTTCATCAGCCAAGACATCATCAACTATAGCGCCGAGAGCATTCTCATCACTGACTTGCACCAGGTTCTTTGCCCGAGCAATTTCACGTGGACCAGTTTGGCCAGAAGCAAGTGCCATAAATATTTCTTTCGCAGCCGTGCTCGACACTTCTTGTTGTTCAGCCATGTTCGCTAGCTCAAGGAGATCAGTCGGATCAATACCGGTTTCCACATCTGAGTCAGTTTCTGACTCGTCTTCTTTAAATACACTCGCATACCAATTTGCCACCCGCATAGCAGCCTTTGGTGACTGCCCGAGCACAGCGTGGACAGTTTCAGCGTGCGCTTTATTAGAAAGTAGCGTATTCACTACTGAACTATCGAGCCGAAGTGCAGAGAACGCTTCACGATACTCTCCCGGAAGCATACCCACTTCTGATTGAATTGACTGCACCTCATCAATTGTCAATATTATTGGCGGAATATCGGGATCTGGCATATATCGATAGTCTTGAGCATCCTCTTTGGAGCGCTGGCTAGTAGTTTTTTGGGTTGCGTCATTCCAGCCACGAGTTTCTTGTACAATCGTTTCGCCTTTTTCAAGTAGAGCAACCTGTCGTTTAAACTCATACTCAGCCGCCTTTTCGACACTTCTAAATGAATTGAGATTCTTCACTTCAGCACGCTTACCTAGCTCATCACTTCCAGCTGGTGCAACCGAGATATTCACATCAAACCTCATGTTGCCGTGATATAAGTCACCGTGCGTAACGCCAGCATAGGTCATTAAACGATACAGCTCGGTACAGAAGGCTCTCGCTTCGGCCGGACTATGCATATCAGGCTGTGACACAATTTCAATCAACGGTGTTCCAGCACGATTAAGATCAACCAGTGTATGATCGCTATAATGCGTCTGCTTACCAGCATCGCTTTCAATGTGTGCATGGTGAATGCCTACAGTTACATTCGAACCGTCTGGAAGTGGCGCCGTAACGCTCCCTGCTCCAATTGTAGGATGATACATTTGCGTTATCTGATAGCCCATTGGAAGATCGGGGTAAAAATAATGTTTTCGATCAAATCTGCTGACTTCAGCTACCGATGCATTGAGTGCTTTCGCCGCACGAACAGTTAAGTGAACTGCCTGTTTATTGAGGAGTGGCAGCATGCCTGGCAGACCATAATCAATTGGATGAACTACAGCATTAGGCTCTTTGTTCCTCGCATCATTATCTGCAGGACTGAATAATTTTGATTTTGTCGCAAGTTGCACGTGGCACTCTATGCCGATTGTCATCTGCCACTTCGAGTCCATTATATTGCCCCCAAATCTTTTAAGCCTTGTTTGAAAGAAGATAGCGATCGTCGAGCATCATCATAACTAACGCGCACCTCAGGCTCGTGTGCAATCTGGTTTCGTATCTTATGAGCCGACCATACTGCATTAGCATTCGTCCAAGCAGCTTGCGAAGCTTTCATTCTTTCTCCCATCGTTTTGCCCTTCGTGCCAGATTGCCGTAACGCAAGATCAAGCAGCTTATCGGCATTCAATATAGCTAAGTGGTAGCTAGACTCTTGATCGCGTTGCAATTGTCTTTCAATACCGAGCCACTGCGTACGATACTTGTTTACATCGAGCTGTCGCCCCGATTTGCGCCCGTGCATCATCAGGAACAAGATGCCAGCGCCGATAGCAATAATGGCAATAAAGAAACTAATCATCAGTCCGTCACTCATTGTTTCGTCTCCATTGATTTTGCAAGGTCGAATAGCAAGGCGTCTTTTTGAGCATTTGCAATTAACTGCACGCCAACTGGCATGCCATTTGATTCGCCAGCCGGAACAGATAAGGCAGGCAACCCGGCCATGCTCACGCCAACAGTCATGGCGTCGGATAGGTACATTTTCATTGGGTCATCGGTATTTTCACCAATTCCAAATGCAGCTGTAGGCACAACTGGCGAAATTAATATATCGTACGATGAAAATAGCTCATTAAATTCATTAATCAGCAGCTGTCGTGCTTTCTGCGCCTTTTGATAATAGGCATCAAAAAAGCCACTCGAAAGTACATAATTACCAATTAAAATTCGCCGTTTTGATTCTGCGCCGAAGCCTTGTTCTCGACTTTTTCCGTACAGTTCTTCTATCGTCGTAGTGCTTTCTGCGCGTACCCCATAACGTACCCCGTCATAGCGTGCTAAATTGCTAGCAATTTCAGCCGGTACAACAATGTAATACATCGCCAAGCTATACTTTGCCATTGGCAAACTTACTTCTTCTACAATGTGGCCTTTTGCCTCAAGTTGCTTCGTATAATCAACTACTCGCGCTCTTACACCTTCATCGGTACCTTCAGTCATAAAGTCACGAATAACACCAATTTTCATTGGAGCGTTTGCTGCTTCTGGCGCGAAGTAATCAGGCAACGTTGTCATGTCCCGACTATCTTGACCGGCCATAATCTCTATTACCAATTCGGCGTCCTCCGCGGTAAGGGCAAAACAACCCATAACATCTGTGCTACTTGCCATAGATACCACTCCGTATCGACTTGTCATACCATACGTTGGCTTTACCCCAACGACACCGTTGAAACTAGCTGGCTGACGGATTGACCCTCCGGTGTCTGTACCCAGTGAAAATGGTACGATGCCAAGCTTTACTGCCACAGCGGAACCACCACTACTACCACCAGCTACTCTGGTAGGATCCACTGCGTTTTTTGTTACGCCAAACGCTGAATTCTCAGTACTACTGCCGTGAGCAAACGAATCAAGATTGGCTTTACCAATGCAAATAGCACCCTCGGCTTCAAGTTTTTCAACTACAGTAGCCTGCACAGGTGCGTTGAAATTTTGCAATATCCTACTGGCCGCGGTGGTTGGACCGTCGAATGCCAGGAAGTTATCTTTCACTACAAACGGTACACCAGCCAGCCGACCGCTTATCTCACCAGCGTCCACCATTGCGGCACGCTTTACTGCTCGCTCTTCGGTAAGATGAAGCAACGCATTATAGTCGCTGGCGTTCTTTGCTGCTTGCAACGCCTCTTCTACATTTGATTGGGCCGATCGACCCAGGTAGTAACTAATGGTAGGCATTGTAATCTATAATACTTTCGGTACTTTAATCTGATTGTCTTTTGTATCTGGCGCGAGCGCAAGCAATGTCTCCCTGTTCACATTGCCCTCAGCGACGGTATCGTCACGAACAATGTTTTGAAGCCCGGTCACCTGATATGCAGGTTGCACGTCCTCTGTATTGAGCTGATCGAGTTGCTCAACATACTGTAGCACTGCCTTCAAGTCGCCTTGTAGACTAAGTATCTCATCGTCACTTAGGTGCAAGTTACTTAGCCCCGCTAGCTTTTGAATATCGTCACGAGTTATGGTGGTCATATACTCCCTAGTATACCAGAATGCAAGGCAAGGCTGCTATTCGTAAATGGTTGCTATTTTCTTACGAGATAGATAGATGATTGTCACTAACATTAAGATAATACCAGCTGCAGAAACAGCAATCCCGGCAAACACAAATACCGAGAAAAATGCCATACTTAAAAGTGTAGCTACGCTAGCATCAACAAAATTAGAAATGGCCATGTAAAGTTGGTACGATAATATACCTGCCAACACAACGGCTATGCCAATCGCGCTCTTTCGCAGAATTTCACGCCCACTAATAATAAATATCGTCATGGCGAGTGATAGCACGATTGCTATGCCCGTATCTCGACTAACTACACTCCCAATTTCGGCCAACTCTAGCGGGCCACTTGACGCACGCAGTGCTACAAGACCGACAGCATACAAAAATAGCGCAATAAAAATTTCAAGATACACAAAAGACAATAAATGCACCCCTACAGGCATCCGGTAGGTAAAACCAGCACGTTTTAGCTCTTGTGATTCTTTTTTCTGATCTTTTGCAGGAGGGGCTGGTGCCGGTTGCGGCGTCGACGGCACGGCCACTGGCAGGTTCGAAACGGCGATTCGATCTTCTGACTGTTTACTATTTTCCTGCACTTGTTTAGCGAGTACTTCTTCGCTGGTTAGCGGCTGTATGTTTGTCATGGTGTTTCCTATTCTTTACATGAAGTATACACCCGCACCCTACAAAGCACTACTACATTTTTAACTTGAGATCAGCGATGATATCACGTAGCTCGGCCGCCTTCTCGAACTCTAAGTTAGCACTAGCTAGCTCCATTTGAGCTGACAGTTCTTTTAGTAGCGATGCATATTCATCCTTTGGTATTTTCCTCAGATCAAGCTTAGCCTTTTTATCATCTTCCTTCATCGGGATAATAGCCCGTAGGCCTTCACCAATCTCTTTTGCGACACTCGTTGGTGTTATACCATGCTCAGTGTTGTATGCCTCCTGAATAGCTCGTCGACGATTCGTCTCGTCTATGGCCGCCTTCATACTCCGCGTCATAACATCACCATACATAATCACAGTGCCCTCCTGGTGGCGAGCAGCTCGACCAATTGTTTGAATTAGTGCGCTTTCACTCCGCAAAAACCCTTCTTTGTCGGCGTCTATGATAGCCACTAAGCTCACCTCAGGTAGGTCTAATCCTTCTCGAAGCAAATTAATTCCTACCAACACGTCGTACACTCCGCTTCGTAGGTCTCGCAATATGTCGCTACGTTCCAAAGTATCTACCTCTGAGTGAATGTACGCAGTTTTTATATCAAGGTCGATTAAATACTGGCTAAGATCTTCAGCCATACGCTTTGTGAGAGTTGTAATGAGCACGCGCTGCTTCTTTTTAATACGATCACGAATTTCGGCAATAACATCATCTACTTGGCCGTCAGTTGGCCTGACTTCAATTATTGGATCGAGCAACCCGGTGGGCCGGATTACTTGCTGAGCTGGCTCAGGGCTGTGACCGAGCTCATACTCCCCGGGTGTTGCCGATACATAAATAGCATTATGAATGTGTTTATCAAACTCATCAAACCTTAACGGTCGATTATCGAGTGCACTCGGCAAACGGAAGCCATGATCTACTAGAACCTCTTTGCGCGCTCGATCGCCATTGTACATACCACGTACTTGCGGCAAAGTCATGTGGCTTTCGTCTACAAGCAGTAGCCAATCATCAGGAAAGTAATCAATTAAGGTAGCAGGCTGCTCACCAGGCTCGCGGTTTGTTAAGTATCGGCTATAGTTTTCTATACCCTTCACAAATCCAGTTTCTTCGAGCATCTCAATATCATACTTAGTCCGTTGCGCTAATCGCTGCGCTTCTAATAATTTATCGTGCTGCTCAAACCATTCCATGCGTTGATTGAATTCTTGTTTGATTTGCTCAATAGCAACCTCAAGTTTTTCCTTTGGGGTTACGTAGTGACTGCTAGGAAAAATCTGCAATTCACTCGGCTCACCAAGAATCTCTCCCGTCAGCGGATCAATCCTGGTAATACGATCAACTTCGTCACCAAAAAACTCAATCCGATAGGCAACATCGCTTCCCGCCGGGAACACATCAACTACATCACCTTTAGACCGGAACGTACCACGGTGAAAATCGATGTCGTTTCGCTGATATTGAATATCTGTCAGTAAACGTAAGAATTTATCCTGCTGGCGACGCTCACCCTTTTTAATATGTATCGACATATCACCATAACTATCAGGTGATCCAATGCCATATATACAGCTCACACTGGCAACGATTATGACGTCGCGGCGCGTTAACAGTGCGGTCGTGGCAGCATGGCGCAAACGGTCGATTTCGTCGTTAATTTTCGAATCTTTTTCAATATACGTATCACTACTAGCAATGTACGCTTCTGGCTGATAGTAATCAAAGTAGCTTACGAAATAGTGCACTTCGTTATCTGGAAAAAATTCCTTGAACTCACTATATAGCTGCGCGGCAAGTGTCTTGTTGTGCGCCAACACTAACGTAGGTACATTGCGATTTGCAATAATATTCGCCATGGTAAAGGTTTTGCCGCTTCCCGTTACCCCAAGTAGTGTTTGCTCACGCTCCTTCTTATCTAACCCATTAATCAACTGGGTGATTGCTTTTGGCTGATCACCCATGGGTTGATATTTGGTTGCAAGTTTGAATTTATTCACTTGTACTAGTATAGCGTACTAGCGTTTCGTCGACAGCAGTATGTCTTTAGTCTGCTGCAATTCACTATCCTCATCAGATGTCATATCTTCATCAGTCGTCATTAGCTCGATCCTTGAACTGTACAGTAAGACTGTTTTCTTACCCCCATCTACATCACCGTTCTGCAAAGTATACACATCCCCGTAACCCAGCTCACAAGCTGAATCACCAGCAACGATACTTTTCGCCCTGTCTGTTTTGAACAGCGTTCCGATTGCCCTCCTTTGATAGTTTCCAGGCTGATCACTGCCAGTAGCATCATTTCCTGGCCCCTCGACTTCGTACCCTACAAGACTAAGCTCTGGCATATTATCGAGCACTTGGTAGTTAAAATTAGCTACTTTTCCATTGCTAGATGAGTCGCAAGTGCCGCCGATGCCTCCACCTGAACCAATTCGATATACTACATTAAACTTTTTCCCGGGTGAGGTAAGCGTTATTTCTTCAACCCAAGCATTTGCTTTGTCTCCTGAAGTTACGGATTTATACT
>JALRDS010000043.1 GCA_023259925.1 Candidatus Saccharimonadia bacterium | reverse complement strand
GGCGATATAGCACCAATCCATCCGAAGTAGGTTGATAACGCAATAATGAAGATTCCCCACCACATAGTGGCTTCACCGAAGTAATTTGGGTGCCGCGTGTAAGCCCACAGCCCTGTGGTGAGCATTTTTCCCTTGTTGTCGGGATTTTTTATAAACTGTTTTAGCTGCCAGTCACCCACCACTTCGAACAAGAAGCCGATTAGCCAAATAGCCAACCCAGCATACGCTAATGGACTAAGCAGCTGTGGAGTCGAACTCAGCGCAACGATCGCTGACATCGAGATAACAACCGCCAACAGTGCCTGTACTACAAAGATTCGAAGATAGGTGTTTAATGCAGCATTACCCTTCCACTTCTTTCGAAGTTCAACGTAGCGCTTATCCTCAGCTCGCCCAATACTCCGGAGTGTAATAGTAATAGCTAAGCGAAGCCCCCAAATTAGCACAAGGGCCATCGTAAGTGTTTGCACATTCCAGCCTAGCATCAGCTCGTAGTCGCTCGACAACCATGCAGTTGCGGTTGCAACGATAAATACTAGCCCCCAGGCACTATCGACAGCATCGGTTCGCTTGAGACTCCACGAAACCATAAACATAAGCGTCATAAAAAGTAATGCGCTCAACGCTACAATTCCAATCCGTGCAATTGGCGACTGTGGTGTGTCAAAGTATACAAAGGCCGAAATGAGTGCCGTTACATACGCACTCAAAAACACAATAAGCGCTGCCGTTGAATATCGGATTTGTGGGAGTTTAGCTAAAAATTCCATTACCATACTTTATGATTATTGCCGCTATAATAAATGCGATAAACCCAAGCATTACCGCCTTATCGTAGTCGTTTTTAATAAACTGAGTCAGTTTTTTTTGCCAATCACGCGGCAACGGTAAATTCTTTTCGCGTATATTGTAGCGAGTAATAGAAAACCACACCAAAATAGTAGTCAACGTAACAAGTAAGCACCATGGACACAACGCTTGAATAACGAAGTAGCTGATACCGAGTAGCACTAACGCATAGATAAGCCCCAAGCTGTAGCCAACTTGCGCCCATTGCATAAACCTGCGTGGGAATTTTATACCTGCCAGACCAGCGATGGCCACCGTTATCACCACCGGCTCAGCCATCATGCCAATAAAGCTGTTTGGAAACCCGAGCATTTCAGCACTTGGGTGCTTAGCGACAGTTGCACAGTTTAGTACTACATTTACGCTGCAGCTAAGGGCTGCGTTAGGGTTTTTTGCAAGCTGCAGGGCTTCAACCGACAATACAAACGATGCGAGCAAGCTAAGAAGCGAGCCAATTAACATACTCGTGAAGATCCAACGATTATCGCGCAATTTTTTATCGGAGTGGGTGAAGAATGCAACCAGCTGTTTCATATTTACCTATAGTAACTCACTTCATTAATTGTTGGTAACGGTAGCCCTCGCCAACTGTTCTGTACTTGCCCATCTTCAGATAAAGCAATAATGGTTGGGTACTCTATAATGTCGTACGTGCGACATAGCGACTGACCGTCTCTGTCGTCTGGATTCACCACTTCGAGCTCTGTACCGGTACGGCGAAGAAAGTCGTGCATATATTCTTCAACGATACGCGAATGCTCGCTATTTGGACGATAAATTACCTTGGCGATCATGGTTCTTTTTGTCGTTTAGCTAGAATTTCTACGAAGTCATCAAGCGTCTGAAAATCATGAAATACGCTTGCAAAGCGCACGTAGGCAACCTGATTTCGCTTTTCAAGCTTATCAAGCACCATGCCTCCAATTTGCTTTGAGAATACTTCGCTTTCACCTAAGTTATAGATAGCGTCTTCAACGTCGGATACAATGTCTTCAACTTCAACTTCGCTCGAGAAAAATTTTCCAACAGATTGTTTGATTGCGCCCGCGAGTTTATCTCGGTCGAACAGCTCACGACTGCCATCTTTTTTTATAACTGCCAGATTCGGCTTTTCAATACGCTCGTACGTAGTAAATCGACGACCATCAGGCGACTGACGGCGGCGGCGGATGGTCTTTCCATCCCCAACTTCGCGAGATTCTAATACGCGGCTATCGCCGATGTTGAGTGGAGTAGGCACGTTACTGCTCTATACCCTTCTTATTCTTTATCGTTGATCTTTTTTTTGCGGCGACGTAGGAATGCTGGCGTGTCATCATCGTCTTCTTCCGGTTGATTCCAAATCGCAGTAGTGTTTGAGTCATCTGCGAAGCTTGCCGAAGTGTCTTCTTTATCAAGCTCTAGATTGACAGATTCAACCATCTTTTCATCTACCTCACCAGCTGGTGCAGCGCTTGGTGCAGCCGGTCGAACACCTGGCATGTCCATGCTAGCAGCTTGCTCTTCAAAGAACGCGCTATCAAAGCCAGTTGCAATCACAGTAATAATCAATTCATCTTCAAGTTCAGGCTTCAAGGTTGCACCAAAAATAATGTTTGCATCTGGTGATACCGCAGAGGTAATAATTTCTGCCGCTTCTTGAATTTCACTCATGCTCATGTCGTAGCCACCAGTAACGTTGAACAACACACCCTTAGCGCCATCAATTGATACCTCAATGAGTGGAGATTCAATTGCCTGCTGAGCAGCTTGTGCAGCACGGTCGTCACCACTGGCGCGGCCAATACCCATTAAGGCTGAGCCGGCATTACTCATAATTGCTTTTACGTCGGCGAAGTCAAGGTTAATCAATCCGTGTTCGGTAATCAATTCAGAGATACCCTGCACACCCTGACGCAATACGTCGTCTGCAATCTTGAATGTCTCTAGAAGCGGTGTACGGCGATCAATTGTTTGCAGAAGCCGGTCGTTCGGAATGGTAATCATTGTATCAACCTGACGACCAAGCTGTGCAATCGCCCAGTCGGCGTTTACGCGACGCTTTTCGCCTTCGAAACTAAATGGCTTAGTAGCCACACCAACGACGAGTATGCCAAGTTCACGGGCAACTTCGGCAACAACATGGCCAGCACCAGAGCCAGTGCCACCACCAGCACCAATAGTCACAAATACCATGTCAGCACCCTCAAGCGCTTCTTTAATATCATCTCGAGACTCACGAGCTGCCGCCTCTCCAACCGATGGGTCAGCTCCGGCACCGAGACCACCAGTGGCGTCTTTTCCTAAGTGGATTTTTACGTCTGCCTTAGAATTGTGCAATGCCTGTGCATCGGTGTTCATAGCAATGAACTGCACACCGTGCAAACCGGCATCTTTCATGCGATTTACCGCTGATCCGCCAGCGCCTCCAACACCTACAACCTTAATGCTCGCAAATGTCTGGATTTCACTTGGTTTTACTTCAGGCATTCTTCTTACCCACTTTCCTATTCAGTCGGAACAACAATTCGTCCGCATCTTCCCTATTCAAAATATTTACTCATGTTTAGTATACCACCTATGAATACTAAAATTAAACCTTGAATTTGCCGAGGATTTTTTTAGCGTGTGATGATACTTTTTTGAGTGATTCGGTTGAATTTTTTGACAGCGATTTTGCGGAACGAGTACTATTTGTACCACTGTTACTGCCGTGGCCCTCGCCATCGACTAACATTAAGCCACATGCTACTGCGTAATCAGGTTGCTCAGCTGCGTCCACCGCACCACCAAGCCCTTTTGCGCGGCCAACACGCGCCGCTAATCCAAGTTTATGCTTCGCAAAATCTGTAATATGTTTCATATTTGCACCACCGCCGATAAGCACAACACCAGACGGTAATTGCCCTGCACGGCCCGCTTTTTTGAGTTCTTTATTTACAGCATCGAACAGCTCATCAAGGCGCGCTTCTACGATTTCATCAATATCAGATGTAGAAAAACTGTGCACTTCATCGTCTTCTTTAATATTAATGCCCTCGTTTGTATCGTGGCCAGTCGCTACAGCGTGCGCTAATTTTACCTTCTCAGCGATCTCTGGGTCTGTTTTTAGTCCGATGGCCAAATCGTTCGTAATGTTTGCCCCACCTACCGGGATTACTCCTACATATTGTAAATCGCCCTCTTCAAATACCGCTACACCAGTTGTTGTTGCGCCAATATCAATTACTGCAACACCGTTTTCGAGTTGTTGCTCTTTAAGTACTGCCTTTGCGCCGGCAAGTACGCTCGGCACAATGGCGTGAGCATCAACTTTAGCCATTTCAGCTGACTTCTGTAGATTTTGTAAGTGCGGCGCAAGTGCCGACACCACGTTGGCTCGAATTTCTAACCGAGTGCCTGTCATACCAAGTGGATCTTTAATATTGTCTTGGCCATCAAGCCGATAACTATGCGGCACTACCTCTAATATTTCTCGATTCGCAGGAATTTTTCCTACTGTCGCTACATCTTCAATACGCACCAAATCATCGCGATTCACCTCATGATCCATTGCCCCAACGGCAATCATTCCATCGGTCTTGACGCTGAGTATATGCGAGCCATTAATACTTACGGTGGCGTAGTCAACCTGGTAGCCGCTCATTCGCTCGGCTTCACCAAGAGCGTTATCAATCGCGGCGGCTGGGCCTTGTAGATTTGCTACAACCCCTTTTCTCATACCACTGTTTGGTGCGGTACCAACACCTACTATTGTTGGCGCACCACCTTCAGCCTCTAGATGACCAACAACGCAGCGAACCATAGATGTACCAATATCAATGCCAACAGCATATCGAGAATTTTCTTGCATACGCCTCATTATAGCGCTTCATTCGCGAAAAAAGAACAACCCGGTAGTGGTTACCGTCAGACCTGCTACTTTTGCTAACCCAAAGCCACTGAGAGTACGATAGACATTCAGCAGCTTTACGCTAGCTTTGTTAAGATTTCTGCTCCACTCTCAGTAACAAGAACAGTATGCTCAAAATGCGCGCTCATGCTTCCGTCTTTTGTTGCAAAAGTCCACTCATCCTCAAGTGGACCAGTAATGCGCTCACCGCCTAATGTCGCCATCGGTTCAATTGCAATTGTATCGCCCGGCTTAAGTAATACGCCCTTACCGGCTTGGCCATAGTTTGGCACTTCAGGCGCCATATGCATTTGATGCCCAACGCCGTGGCCAACCAACTCTCGTATAATTCCTAATTTTGCGCCGTTTAACACCGACTCAACAGCTGCCGAAATATCGCCAGTATAGGTTCCTTCGCCACTGATTGCATCAATACCCGCATACAAACTTCGCTCTGTGTTAGTCAACAGGTGCTTCAATGCCCCAGAGGGCTGCTCGCCAATCATGACACTAAACGCTGAATCGGTTTTCATACCCTTATAGGTGATTACCATGTCAAACCCAACAATATCGCCACGTTCAAATGGCACATCGGTCGGCACACCATGAACAATTGCCTCGTTCACACTAATGCAGATTACCCCGGGAAACCCAACTTCGCTTGTTTTATAGGTTGCTTCGGCCCCGTATTTTTTTATCTCACCCTCAACCCAAGCATCCACATCCTTACCTGTCATACCAGGCACTAGCCGTTTTTTTAGATCAGCAAAAATGGTAGCTAAAATTTGACCGCCATCGCGCATCGCTTGGATTTCGCTAGGAGTTTTAGGCGGCTGCATCACCCACAACTTCCGCATATAATCTGTCATGCACCTCACCAGCCGTGCCAGTACCATCAAGATGAACAATTTTTACGCCATCTTCTGCAAAAATACCGAGCACTGGGTACATCTTCTGTCGATAGATCGACATACGCTTTGCAATCGTTTCCGGCGTATCTTCCATTCGGCCACGCTTTTCAAGACGACTCATAATCTCGCCCTCAGGCACTTCAAGAACAACCACTTGGTCGATAGCCTCACCACTTCGCTTAAGGTACTGCCCTAGCCACTCTGCTTGTGCCTTTGTACGCGGAAAGCCGTCAACAATAATCACTGGATATTGCTGTTCCTTTGCTTCACACACAGCCTTGTCGAACACTTCATAGGTGAGCTCATTGCTCACCAGGTCACCACTCTTAAGTACTTGGATTACTTCAGGGTCGTTGCTATCGCGTAGCATTTGACCGGTACTGAGCCATTTCCATCCCATGCGCACCGCCAGCATTTGCCCTTGCATACTTTTACCGGCACCTGTTGGGCCAAACAGTAGTATCATTTTTACCCCTTTTTAGTCGTTGTATTCTATTTGTTCAATTGTTGCTTCGTCAGGCGTGCAATTGCTGCACCATCGGCCGCAGTGCCAACTTCAGCTTTCACCGCTCCGATTACTTGGCCCATCTTGCTCATATCAGCGCTAAGGTTAGCAATATGCAAGTCAATCACTTTTACTAACTCATCATCGGTCATCTGAGCTGGCAAATACTGTTCTAGTACAGCGATCTCCTTCTTCTCAGGCTCCGCAAGCTCAGGGCGATCATTGGCTTCATATAGCTTAATGCTCTCGTGACGCTTTTTTACTTCACGAGCCACAATCTGCTCAATTTCCGTATCAGTTAACCCTTCTTCGCGCTTACCTTCAGCAACTTCTTGATTAAGAATTGCCGCTTTTAAGTTGCGTAGTGTGTCACCTACAAAACGATCGCCGCCTAATAAGGCGGCTTTCATATCGTTTTGGATTTGCTCCGCCAGGGCCACTAGTTAGCGAACTCCTAAGCGCATCTTAGCCATCTTGTCGGCCTTACGAGCCTTACGAATAATAGCCTTGTTGCGACGTTCAGTTTTGCTAATTGGCTTACTAAAGCGCATGCTCGACTTTGCAGTTGAAAGCACACCGCTCTGCAATACCTTGCGGTTGAAACGACGAATAACGTTTTCGTTCGCTTCGCGTTCATCTTTACGTGTTACTTGTACCATATGCGTTAGATTATAACAGATAAGAAGTCGTCTAACAACCCTTCCCTAATTACCTATAGCTTATACTGAATTTTGAAAAGAGTATTATACAAACTCAATGTGCAGCAACATTCCTTCAATTGTCCGCCTACCCTGCCACTCATTTATATCGGGCTGATACCATACTGTTACTTTTGCGCCAGGTTCAACAAAAAAATACTCTGGAGCGTTGAATGCTAGCATACTCATCACGTCCCCGGCTAGATTTTGAACATCCAACTTCACATGCTGACCGTCAGTACCCATGCGTCGAACGCGCTGTACCGTAACAGCATTGGTTCGCAAAATTGGTTGCGTATTCCCGTTTCCGAACGGCTCTAACAGGGTAATTCGCTGGATTAATTCTTCGCTAACTACGTCAAATTCAGCCTGCGCGTCCTCACTTGGCAAGAGTAGTAGTTCTTGATCGACTAGCTTCTGATCTCGATAGTGCTTATTCACTCTTTCCCTAAATGCTTGAATATTTTTTGTAGGGAGCGTAACGCCAGCCGCTAATTTATGCCCCCCACCTTTAGTAATAATATCGCTTGCGCTCTTTATCGCATCTGCGGCACTAAAATCACCATAACTTCTGGCGCTCCCCTTACTTTGCTCCCCCATTTCCTGTAGTACATAGGTTGGTTTTTTATATTTTTCAAGTAACTTGGCGGCAACTATGCCAATAATGCCATGATTCCAGTCAGGGGAACTTACCACCAGTACATCGTCCCTCACATACCGTTCCGCCTGTACGACCGCTTCTTTATATATTTTGTCTTGCTCTGTGCGGCGGGCAGTATTTAACGCATCAAGTTCTTGTGCTTTCTCAAGCGCTAGCATCGGGTTGTCGGCTAGCAACATATCAAGTGCGATTTGAGCCGTTTCAAGTCGTCCGGCTGCGTTCATTCGTGGCCCTAATCCAAACCCAAGACTACGTGCATTTACCGTATTCGGATCAACACGGCTGACGGCCATTAATGCCTTAAGACCGGGCCGACGAGTCTGACTCAGTACTTTCAACCCCCAAAACACGTTAGCCCTGTTTTCATCAACCATTGTTACTACATCGCACACCGTTCCAAGTGCGACTAAATCTAATAGCCACTTTTCCTGACCTTCAGGTAAGCCATTTAGCTTTGTTTGCAAGGCTTGTACTAATTTAAACGCTACACCTACACCAGCCAAGTCAATAAATGGGTATGAATGGTCTTGGCGCTTAGGATTAATGACCGCCACAGCCGGAGGCTGCTCCTCGGCCACATTATGGTGGTCGGTCACTATCACCTCCATACCCAGCTCGTTTGCCCGTGCAATCGGCTCATGGCTCAAGCTACCACAGTCCACAGTCACTACCAAATTTGCACCATCATGAGCAATCCGCTCTATTGCATCTACTGTTAGGCCATAGCCTTCGACAAAGCGATTTGGAATGAATGCCGACACGTGTAAAAACCCAAAACTCTTTAGGGCATCCATGAGTACCGTTGTTGCGGTTAACCCATCTATGTCATAGTCACCATAGATTGTTATGCGCTCCTGTTTTTTACGTGCGGCAACCAATCTATCCACCGCAGCCTGCATGTCGGGGAGTAAAAACGGATCATGCTTAGCATCATAGCTAGGATGTAAAAAAGCGTCACGCTTCGTTTGCGTATCAAGCCCACGCTTAATCAATATCTGCTCAAATAGCGTTTCAGCCCTGCTCATATACTTATCTTACCTCATTCATACCATCAAAATTTTTAGGGAATTCGCTTCGTATAAACATATAACTACGTAAAAAATAATAGGCCGAGTAATTTCTCGGCCCGATGCGAAAAACCTTATTTTTTAGGCAGCTTGTATATCCGAAACACCTCGCTTAGTACGTGCTGTTTGATGCTGCTGACTTTTAATCACAATACTCTGAAGCTCCTTGAAAATTGGGAACTGCTTGTTCGTGGAGTAAATTTTGGTATTTCCTTGCTTCTCACTTGATAAAAAGCCCACTTTTTCGAGCCGTTTCAATTCACGCTGAATGTTACCAGGGTCTTCTTTAATCAGCTTCGCCAGTCCGCGCACATGGGTATGAAAATCAGGGTATTTTGCGTATACCACTACGATTTTTCGGCGCACGCGACTAGTAATAAAAACGTCTAACATATTCTCCTTAGGGGTCTTAGAATTTTTTCGTTTGTTCTTTTAATCGTAGCACAATCTTACAACAGGCTTCAAGTCAAATTAGCGCCAATTGAGCACAATCTGATTGATTTTTTGAATGGTCTCTTCATGCGAAGGAATGTCATTACTGCTGTAATAGTGATCAGTTCCCATAAAGTTTTCTTTTACATCCAAAATGTGAACTTCATCGGCACTTAGGTGAAGCTTATCTACAGCTGGAATAGACGCCACCGGCGTAGCAACTACTACTTTTTGAGTTCGAATCGGCTTTAAGAAATCCATCGCTACGTCAATCGACGCTCCATTATCTAGTCCATCCGCAACTAGCACTACTATGCGGTCAAGTAATAAACTTCGGTCAATTAACCCACCGTCACCGAGTAACTTATTAATCTTCTGAAATGCTTCTCGCTTTTTTTCGTCCAAGTAGCCGTGAAATTCAGCTGTATATTCTTCAATTTCACCCGCACTAAACATGCCGTTGTACGTAAAATTACCACTCTGGCTCACACCACCAAAGCTGAGTGACTCACCCGGAACTTCTATGTCTTCAATAAGCAGCATCGTCAGAACACAGTGTAGCTCTGCAGCAATCTGCTCACCTACCAGCACCGCCCCATCACTCAGCGCCACCACCGCACAGTTTTCATACCGATACTGGTCTGCGATCTGACGCGCTAAACGCTGCCCAGCCTCTTCGCGCGATTCAAAATACATATACCCAGTGTAGCAGTTATACTGAGTCATATGTACTATTACGAAGTTGCGCCGAGCTTAATCGTACGGAGTGGATCTGACCGTTTTACTTATAGCTCCGTTGAACCCTTACCCATTGGTGCTGTCGTTCGTATTTCAGTTGGCAAGAAGACAACTAATGGTGTCGTTATGGCTGAGACATCCAATAAGCCCGCCTACCCCGTGAAGCCTATAGACACAGTTCTTACCAAAGTACCCCTACCAAGTCGGCTTGTAGCCCTTTCTGACTGGCTAGCAGAATATTACGCCACTCCGCTTGCGACCGTTCTACAAACCGTACTGCCGCGTGGTTTGCAGAAAAAGCGCCGAACCAGCGAATATACTCAATCTGTTACGTCGCGTAAACGAACACAATATATACTCAATGCAGACCAAACGAATGCAGTGCAAAGAATTGTAGATGCTGGTGCAGGAACAACCCTACTTCACGGCGTCACCGGATCGGGAAAAACAGCTGTCTACATTGAGCTGGCTAAGCGTTTTTATGCCGACGGCAAGTCATGCATCATATTAATACCGGAGATAGCCCTCACCTCACAACTCCTCGCAGAGTTCTCTCATCACTTCGATAACGTTATTGTTACTCATTCAAAGCAAACTGAAGCCGAACGGCACCTTGCTTGGCAAACTGCATTAGAAGCAACTAAGCCTGTAATTGTTGTTGGGCCGCGCTCTGCCCTATTCATGCCAGTACCTAAACTGGGGCTCGTTGTAATAGACGAGGCTCATGAGCCAAGTTACAAGCAAGAGCAAGCACCACGGTATCACGCGTTGCGGGCTGCTACATTTTTAACGACTCAAGAGAGTGCAACACTCGTGTTAGGGAGTGCAACACCGTCTATAGTTGATTATCATCTAGCCGAAATTCATCATCGTCCTATCATCGGGTTGCCTAATGTCGCAACCCCTGGCGCAACTCCACCGGTTATCAGCGTAGTTGATATGACAAAGCGAACACAGTTTAGCAAACATCGCTTCTTATCCAACCAAGCGCTATCTCAAATTGAACAAGCCACCTCCACGAACAAACAAGTGTTACTGTTTCATAATCGTCGCGGCAGTGCACCCAATACACTGTGCGAAAATTGCGGCTGGCAAGCCGGTTGCCCGCACTGCTTCGTACCGTTAACGCTTCACGCTGATACTCACCAATTGCGCTGCCATATCTGCAACTTTACTACACGAGTGCCTACGAGTTGCCCGGAATGCCACGGCGCGCACATAATTCATAAAGGGATCGGCACGAAACTGATTGAGTCTGAAATAAAACGCCTGTACCCCAAACTTACTGTTATGCGCTTCGACGGCGACTCCGATAACGAAAGTACCGT
>JALRDS010000042.1 GCA_023259925.1 Candidatus Saccharimonadia bacterium | reverse complement strand
CCTAAGGCCGGCCAAGGTACGTTCACTACTATCACTAGAATGAGTAATGTTACCGCAAGGATTATATTAAGCAGTACGTACGCAACTTCACTCAAGAAAGAGCGTTTACGAACAGATTTAAGAAACTCCATATACCACTATTGTACCACTTTATTTTATATAGACTTTAGTTACGAACCGCCGAAGCGCCCACAACCACAACAATATCTACACCAGGAGTAACAGTAAAGTCAGGCGCCTCTTTAGTAACCGTCACGCCATAGCGCTTGGAGAGTTTTTTCGCCGTTCCACCAACACCGTCTTTGGTAATCTGATAAACAATTGTCTTCTCGTAATCCGTAGTTGGTGCATTGGTGATAGTAGACACCGTATAGCCAGCTTCGGTCAGGGCGTCGGCCTCGGTTTGAGCTAAGCCAATTGTGTCGGTACCGTTCATAACGGCAATCGTAGCACCTTCGCGAACAATAGGATCATTCGACATATTCTTAGCTACATAGGCCTGAATTTCAGTAAAGTTACCTTCACCCGCGCTTGGCAGTAACACGCTCGCGCCGTTGACATTTGCGCCAACTACCAATGGTTGCTCAGGATCATTCAGTACTAATGATTTAATCTGATCAGTTTCGGTCTTTGTACCAAGCGACATAAGCGTTCGAACTTCAGCTGTGTCAAAATTAGTGCGCAGGTTATTCCCCATTGCATCAATCAAACCTGTCACTTTACCAACGTTCGTTAAGGTACCAGCGCTGACTGCTCGCTCTTTTAGCGCTATCAAAATTTTACGTTGATATTTTTCTCGGTCGAAGTTTGCGCCAGCAAGCCCATAGGTATTACCCGATGCACCACGAGCACGCGCTAGCGCTAGCGCATGATCACCATCCATTAACCCAGTTGGGCCATTTTCGTACTTAACGTAATTACACTGGTACCCGCACATCCAATCGAAGTTGTCATCAAAAATACCTCGTGGGTCATCGCTATCAATCTCAACACTCACCCCACCAACTGCATCAACTGAATCCTTTAGCACACTGTAGTTCATATGTACGTAGTACTGTGTATCAAGCCCAGTCACCTCACCAACCTTTTTCATCAGCGCAGTGGCCCCAGCCTCCTCATCATTTCCATCACCAGAAAAACAGCTATATACCTCATTTATTCGGCCAGCGTAGCCTGAGTTGCAGGCCTGATCGTAATCAACCCACAAATCACGTGGAATACTAAGTAAGTAAGCATTATTCTTATTCTGGTCAGCACTAACCAGCATGATCGAGTCAGTGAGTAGCGCCCCTTCGTGGCCAGGGTCGTCTTCAGACGTTCCAAACACAACAATGTTCGTGCGGCCGTTTGAATCCATTTTAAGTGGCTGGCTCTGGAACACACCTAATAGGTTGCCCTGGAACACATTACCACCCGCCCACAATACCTTATAAGCTAAGAAGCCCCCGAGTCCGATCAACAGAATTACTAGCAATATTGCTATGCGCTTTACCAGTTTTTTTCGCGATCCAGCTGGTGAAGCTGAGCGTTTGCGGCCAAATGGCCAACGACGCTTTTTTGGTTGCTTTGTTTCTTCATCGGCTATTTTAGACAGTGAATCAGTAATATCGGAGTGAGACAGGGCTGCATTTCGCCGCGAGCTTATAGACTCCTCTGGTGTTTGATTAGCAACGATTGGTCGCGAAGCACGCCCAATACTAGCCCGTTTTTCAAAAACCGGCCGGCCGACTTCCTGCGTACGTGTGCCACCTACACTGGGGCCACGTCGAGGAACAAAACCATCGATGGATGAAGATTTGTCTTTTCGCATACTATCTTTCATCCACTATACCAAATTATTGCAACCATAGGGTTGTAAAAAACCATGAGCAACTTCAGCGTGCTTAAAGCTGAGTAGTGTATAGTAAGGAACGTGAATGCAAGCTTTATGGATCGCCATCAAGTGCTCAAAGACACTGTAGGCATCATCACTTTCGTTATACTCGTGCTAATTGGCACGCTGTTTATTAATGCATTCGTGTTTCGTAGCTTTAATGTAGAGGGCCCAAGTATGGAGTCTACATTGTACACAGGTGATCGCTTAATTGTGAATCGACTGCCAGTTACTTTTAAGCAGCTACAAAACGAATCGTATATTCCTGAGCGTGGCCAGGTGATTGTATTTAAGAACCCTCACTTTGTGCCAGGGCTTGGCGAAGAATACATAGTAAAACGCGTCATAGCGTTTGAGGGTGAACGCGTTGTGCTAAAAAATGGCTTTTTCACTGTGTATAACGACGAACACATTACTGGCTTCAACCCCGACGACGATAACAACGGCGAGCCAAGTGAATTTACTGCCGGTGAAGTAGATGAAATCGTGCCCGAAGATACATTATTCGTGGCCGGCGACCACCGTGAAGAAGGCTACTCAAGCGACTCACGAAATGGCCTTGGTATGATTCCGCTATACGATGTAGTCGGACCAGTTAGCATCCGCATTTTCCCGTTCGATAAAGTTCGCTTATTCTAGCAACGTTGTTTCTATAGCGATTCGCCGAGTAACGATTCAATGCGTGCTCGGTCATCAGGATTGGTAAATTCAATTACGATTTTACCGGCGCCACTCGCCTTCTGCTGTGTCATTACACGCGTACCAAATCGTTTTGAAAGCGCTGTATGCTCGAGTGGCCGTGTAGGTGGCTTTTTAGCAGCGTCAGATTTTTTCACAGGGCGAGATGCCGCTACATACTCTTCAACCTTTCGCGCGCTCCAGTGCTCTTTGATAATAAGGGGCAACACTTCCTCCGCCACTTCATCACTCGATCCAACAAGTGGCCTTGCCTGGCCTTCAGTAAGTTCACCGCTCGCGACAGCCTCTTTTACTAGTTTCGGCAGTCGCAGCAAGCGAAGCGTATTAGATATTGCACTGACAGACTTACCGCCTACTTGTATACCAATTTCTTCGAGGGTTAGGTTAAATTGGTCGCGAAGCTTTGCGTACGCGGTTGCGGTTTCGAGTGGGTTTAGGTCGCGTCGTTGAATATTTTCAATTAACGATAGTTCGAGTTTATGCTGAGCACTTAGGGTACGTACCAGCGCTGGAATTGTTGTTTTACCAGCTGCCTTCGATGCTCGATAGCGCCGTTCACCTGCCACAATTTGGTATGTACCATCTTTTTGCGGCACAACCACAATAGGCTGTAGTACCCCATGTGCTGAAATACTGGCCGTTAACTCAGCTAGTCCAGCTTCATCAAATATTCGGCGTGGCTGGTCTGGATCGGGAACAATCTGACTTAGCTGTATGGTGCGAAGATCACTTACCTTATTGTCATCACCCGCACTTGGGTCAAATGATTCATCAAGTAGATCGTCTGGTATCAGCGATGAGAAACTTCGTCCTAAGCCCTTTTTTGCCGCCATTACTACGCACCTACCCTTTCTAGAATCTCTTTCGTTACTGCCTTATACGCCCTTGCACCTTTACTAAAGCGGTCATACGCTCCAATTGCCACTCCGTGACTCGGCGCCTCTGCTAAGCGGATGTTTCGTGGTACAACCGTTTTAAATACCTTACCTGGGAAGTGTTTTTTAATTTCTTCATGCACTTGCCCACTCAGCGTGGTACGGCCATCAACCATGGTTGGCAGCACGCCTACTAAATCAAGGGTTGGGTTCATGTTTTTGCGAACTAACTTCATGGTTTCTAACAGCTGGCCAAGGCCTTCGAGCGCATAAAACTCTGCCTGTACAGGTAAGAGTACATAGCGAGCCGATATAAGCGCATTGACTGTAAGCAGACTTAAGCTAGGCGGACAATCTATTAATACATAGTCGTACTTGTCACCAGTGGTGCCAATAGCATTTTTAAGGCGGCTAAAGCGCCGCTGCACGCCAGCTAGCTGCACTTCGGCGTTTGCTAGCTGCGGCGTTGCTGGGGCTACATATAAGTTCTTTTGTTTTGTTTCGACTATAACGTCGGCTAGTAGCTTGGTTTCAAGCATTACCTCGCTCATCGTCAGGTCTTCTAGCGACTGCTTATCGATTCCAAGCCCGCTACTAGCATTGCCTTGTGGGTCAAAATCAATGAGTAATGTCTTTTTGC
>JALRDS010000085.1 GCA_023259925.1 Candidatus Saccharimonadia bacterium | reverse complement strand
CGAATAAAAGCACGTTACTAAGGTATCAACTCGCGGTACCTCTTAAGGCAGAGCCGGGCGGGCGGTATATTAGTGTTTTTGCAAGCACGCTCGCGTCCGAGTCAACGACGAACGCTGAGCCATCGTTGCAACAGGTCGGCTCACTTCTGTATGTGACCGTGGCAGGCGACGTTACACGCACTGGTAGCTTGCTTGGATTCACGGCACCGAAGGTCACAACAAAAGATATTGCATGGAGCGCACAGATTCGAAACAGTGGAAGTACGCATTTTAGAACAAAATATGTTGCAACGGTTAGCAGCATGTTCGGAATGAGGGTTGGTGAGGCAGCTGGCGATGCCCTGATTCTCCCTGGCACCGTTCGGCTTGTTAGCGATACGATTTCAATAAAAACACCTGGGATTTATCGTATTGATTACGTACTGGGCCTGGGAGACTCTCCAGCTCACAAATATACAATGTGGGTGGTATATATGCCAGTGTATGCAACGGTCATCGCCGTAATTAGTGTAGGTAGTCTAGTGCTAGGTGGTTTCAGTGTATATAAACGCAAAAAGCGTAGGGTACACTAGTCGGTTTGCGGAACGGCTGTATAGATAACAGCGGTTTGATAGTTGCCTGCCGGCTTTGATAGGTCGATATTCACCCCGTAGGTAACAATGGTGTCCTCGCCAGTCGTTGCTGGTGATACAGTAGTCCGTATCAAACGGTCGGTTGCAAGCATGCCTACGAAGTTAGATGTGCCGTTCGTATTGAATCCCCAGGTATTAATAGCGAGTGGTGCGGGTGTATCATTATTTGAAGCAGGTAGCGGTGTGTCGACATTCATCATATCTGTGCTATCAAGTGAACGAATGTATAGTTTATAGCCCTTTACATCGGTAGAGGTTACTGTAACGGTGTTCGAGCCAGTTTCGAGGCTCCCACTAGAAGTTGGAGTTACAGGAATGATTAAGTTTCCAGTTGTAGTGATGGATAGGCTGGTTTCACTACCGTAGGGGACGTTTTCTCCGTAAAGACCCTTGCCGTATGGCTGAGCAAATGCAGTCAGAGATAGTAGTAAAACGCTGGCAGTACAAGCATACGTGAGTGCGGTGAAATAGCGTTTGATTCTGCTCATGTGTGATATTATACTACGTAATACGCGCTAAGCGTTAGCATAACAGATTATTGGTGGGTAGAGGGTAAAGAAAAAAATGATAAAACATTCCATGCTCAATCTGGGGCAAAAACGGTCGTTTGCTGCAGTCGTTGCAGTCATTTTAGCGATTATGATAGCTGTATCGCCTGCCGTAAATGCTGCACAAATTACTGATCGCTCTGTTGTGCTTGGTACGTCTCTTGCTTCAGCATCAACAACGTATACGTTTAATTTTACTGTGCCGTCAGCAACTGTTATTCAATCAGCATCGTTCACGGCGTGTACCACGGCTAGCGGGGCATGTACAACACCTGCCGGTTTTTCGGCAGCGTCATCAGCACTAAGTAGTCAACCGGTTAACGTAGGTGATGCTAGCGGCTGGACAGTAGATACATCGGCGCCAGGTTCGCTCCGGATTAGCAACGCCTCAAACAGCACGGCACCAACTGGTAGTCAAACGGTTGCATTCTCAAATGTTACGAATCCATCTGCCTTGAACGAAACATTCTTTATGCGAATTCAAACATACAGTGGTTCCGACTGGACAACCGGGCTAATCGACGAAGGTACAGTGGCGGCATCAACTGCAGAACAGGTGGTAGTGACTGCTAGTGTAGATGAAACATTCACATTTAGTTTAGCTAGCCAGGTTGTACCACTCGGCACGCTCTCTACAGCCCTGACTGGATCAGGAACTTCAGTGATGAGCGCCTCAACCAATGCGGAAAACGGCTATTCAATCAGTATTGCTGGAAACACACTTACAGCTGGTCCTAATACTATTACTGCTCTTACTACACCTACCGCATCTACGGTGAACAGTCGCCAGTTTGGGATTAACTTAGTGTCAAATACTACTCCCGCCGTCGGCACAAATGTAACTGGATCGGGAAGCGGTGCTGCTGCGACCGGCTATAATACAGCCAACTTGTTCAAATTCGTGTCAGGTGATACGGTCGCTAGTGCAGGCGCACCGACTAACAGTAATACATACACTACCAGTTATATTGCGAATATCGACGGTTCAACGCCTCCGGGCAGCTACCAAACAGTATTAACCTATGTAGGAACGGCAAACTTTTAACACATGAAAAAATTACGATTAGCAGTTGGGTCACTCATTAGCATAGCTGCAATTTTTGCCTTACTGCAACCACAGTCTGTTGGCGCAGAGCCATTTGACCTAGTGGCCGAGCAGGGTCTGCAAGTAAGCCCGGCAATGGTCGAGCTCAATGCAGAACCGGGTAAATCATACGTGCTTGATGTAGACCTGCTGAATGTTGCCAATAGCCAGCAAACCTACCAAACTGAATACTTTGATTTTCGCTCAAAAGATGATTCGGGAACTCCCGATGTATATGTAGATAACTCTCTTCCAAAATCTGCATCTGTACGGTCGTGGTTTAGTGCAGACGAAACGTTATCGCTTGCATCGTATCAAAAGAAGTCATACAAGATTAAAGTAACCGTTCCTGCAAATGCTGAACCGGGTGGCCATTATGGGGTGGTATCATTTACAAACGGAGCTCCTGGTGTAGGTGACAGCGAACGGGTTGCTGTTCAGGTAAAGACTGGAGTACTGGTGCTTATTCGTGTGGCGGGTGATATTAAGGAATCTCTTACTATTGATTCATTTACTGCTAGCTCAAAAAATTCAACACCATTCTTTATTGAGAATGCCCCAATTGACTTTACCGCCCGAGTCCGGAATACCGGAAATGTACACGTGCGTCCACAAGGTTCGATTGAGGTTCGCAATATGCTAGGAGGGTTAGTTGGAAAATCAGACTTTAATAAGTCTGCGGGGAATATTTTGCCAAAAAGCATACGTAAGCTTCAGTCATCGTTAAATGCTGACTGGATGATTGGCCAGTATACGGCAACGTTAACAGCGGGGTATGGCACAAATGGTCAGGCTTTAGTGGGCGAAACAACATTTTGGGTAATACCGTACAAGCCTATTCTCATCGTACTTCTGGCGCTTCTGACAATTGTATTCATTATACGAACATGGCTCAGGTCGTATCGTAAACATATTATCGAAGAAACTACCGATCATCATATTGAAGGAGCCTTACCGACAGCCTATACAAGTCCTGTAAGTACGCCTGAAGCCTCTATAGCCGATGATGAGCATGAACATAAAAAACGATCGTTTAAGCCAAAAGCTGAGCATGTGTCACTAAGCGATGCACTTGCGTCGGCTGAATCTAGCAACCAAGATGATCTAGTTACCGATGAATTATCGGATGATGAAATCGACGCGCTTACCTCTGAGGCCACAACAACAGCCAAGAAAAAGAAACCTGCTAAAAAGACGAAAAAGTAAGGCAGCTAGGTAAATGGGGCATTGGGCAGTGCTACACACACTTCAGAAACAACTAGAAGTTTGTATGCTACTAATTATTTTGGCAGGTGTCATCGTGCTATCTTCGGTAACTGTCGGTGCGGTTGAACCTACGAAGCAGGATGATGTGGTAGTGAATGCTGAAGTGCCTGCATCTGAGGCCATTAAGCCCGCAACCATTCGCACTCCGTCATCAAAGACCAGTACTACGAAGTCAACAATTGTTATTCGAGGTGACTGCGAGCCCCGAGCGCTGGTAGTGGTATATGTTAATAAAGTTATGGCAGGATCGACCCACTGCACTACGAACGGCACATATCATATAACCGTACAGTTACGTATCGGTAAAAACGAGATATATGTGCGAAATTACGATGATCTTGGCAGAATGGGTCAGCCAACACCGGGAATTTTAATAACCTACACTCCCGCAAAACCCGCACCAGTTGATGATGGAAATCCAAACATTCCACCACGTGAACCAGAGGTGCCACAAAAACCGATAGCATGTAGTGCATATACACCTAACTCGGTAACTGAAGGCGGTGAGCCGAGAGTAGTTGCGGTGTGTATGCCGTCATTCATTGAACCGGATAAAGAATATGTCTTGGGCGTAGTTATTAGTGGTGGTAAGGCACCTTATGCGTTAAGCGTTGAGTGGGGTGACGGCAAGCGGCCACATTCATTATATAGCTTTGACGCTGTTGGGTATCACGCCATACCGTTTAAGTATGAGAGCCCTGGTGCTTACGTAGCAACGCTTCGTACGGCCGATCAAACCGACTACGCTGCGTTTTCACAGGTGGCGATTTTAGTCGATGGCGGCTTGGTTGGTCCGTCAAATGCATTCGATGAAGTGCGTGAGAATGTTTCGTGGCTCTATGCAACGACCCCAACATTCGTAGCTCTCTTTACGTTATTGGTTGGATTTTGGATTGGCTTTTTACTCCACCGTCACAGTAGAGATCACCTAGGTAGCCATGGCAAAACTCAAACAAAGGGATAGGATGTGATGGTTTACACAAAAAAAGCGTTTACTATCGTTGAACTCTTAATTGTAATCGTAGTAATTGCAATCTTGGCTGCGATTTCGATTGTTGCCTATAATGGCATTCAGTCGAGAGCAAGAGTTTCTGCGTTACATAGTGAACTCTCGCAAGCGTTCAAGCAGCTCGAGCTTGAAAAAATAAATGATTCAAACGGCCACTACCCAGTAGCTCTGCCAAGTTCTATAAATAATAGCGATGGTACGTATGCATATTTTAGAAACACGACAACAAGCTACTGCCTAACCAAAACTAGTGATTCTACGTCGGCATTTCTTACTTCGGAATCGGCGAGAGCTGCTGCCGGTAGCTGCATAGGTATGAATTCATGGTGGCCGCTCAATAATTCGAGTAACGACATGTCGGGGAATGGCTACCACGGCAATATAACAGGTGCTACTGCGGCATCCGGGCAATCTAGTGGGGGTGCTTATAGCTTCGATGGGAATGACTATATATCGTTACCCAATGCAGGCGTAGTGGGCGGCAGTGGCGCATATTCAGTTTCAGCATGGTTTAAATCGTCCGGTTTGGCCGCGAAAGGTATTGTGGGATGGGGTAATTATGGATCTACCAACCAGACTACTGCCATGCGTATGGATGCAACATACGGACTACGGCTATATTGGTTTGGTAACGACTTAATTATTAACGACACAAGCGTGGGCG
>JALRDS010000031.1 GCA_023259925.1 Candidatus Saccharimonadia bacterium | reverse complement strand
ATTAGCGTGAAACATTTTGGCGTAGCGGTTCATGATAGCAATAGATTTCTTAGTTCTATCGAGCATTTCGTGAACACCCTCTGCGCCCATCTGCTCACGGGCTTCTTTCTCGGCATCCATTTCGTGCATCGCCCATGCTTTCGGGCTTATGCCAGTACCTGAGCCGTCTTCTTTGCCATATTTATCTCGAAGATAGTCTACGTATTCAGGTGTATCAAAAATCTGCGGTTCTCGAATCTTCTTGTCTGGTCGGATTGTTTGTTTGGTTGATTTGAATCCATTCGTTGCGAAATGTGGGTTGAGGTTGATTATTCGGCTTGATGGTTCAATACCCATCTCTTCCAGCACTTTTATCGCAGCGTCTTGGGCAATTTGAGCTGTTTCAAGGCTTCTATATCCCCCGCTAGCGTATTGAGTATCGCTTGAAGTAAAGAGTACCATCGTTTCAGTGTCTTCATTACCAAATAGTTCTTCGAAGAACGCCACATCTCTTTCGCTAGCTGCTTCAGCATGTTCAGGTATGAGAGAGCCTGCATTCTCAGCATCTCTATCCCGTTCGTATCGTTCGTGGCGTTGGAACACAATAGCTGAATCGCCATTTTCAAGATTAGGAACTTTTATATCTTCTTTTTCGATTTTTTGTATTAGTACTTCTGACATATTTTTTTCAGATTGCTTTATAAATTTATATTATCACACTTATGCTTATATGTCAATAATCTGCTGTGTCTCAGATATCATAATAGCTTGAACTTCTTCAACTACTGTGTACCAAAGAAAAAAGCGGAGTTCATTTCCGCTTTTTTCTTTGGTAATATCACAAGCTTTGGTTCTATGGCGCGGTAGCTTTAGCTGACGCTAGCCATAAGTTGTGAGTCGCCGTGAAATTCTGTAAAAGCTTGCTTTTACAAGAATGAACAAGCGGAGGAGCGGATAGTGTGGAGCGATGATTCTGTCGGGTGTACTGATTTTATGCAGCAAAAAACCTACCTCCCAAGAGGTAGGTTTTTATATTTAACTGATCCTATCACCACTGCCAAGTCGATAGTATAGTGTCTATATCTTCCGTAGATACCTGTTCGAGACTAAGGTAAGCGTAACCGCCTCGCATAGCAACTACTATGGTTGTATCACCATTTGGATCGACAATTTTACGCGCCTCAAGGCCGTCGAGGCTTGTAAAGTCGGTTGTTACTCTGCCGCCGTTGGTATTCATGCTAGCCGCTTGTTCATCGATAGATGTATCCGAGGCAGATTGTGGGGCGTACAGTTTAAGGTGAGCTACTTCATCCACGAGGGCTAAGGTTGGTGGGCTGGTGCATAGGTTGTAGTCTGAACAAAGTTCTTGGCTATTCGCAATTCGCCATGAGCTTGGGTACCGAAAGGACTTTGCATAGGTACCTGCATTATCCGAAGTGAAGGTAGCGTAGTTAGGTGGTTGGACTTCTTCGGTATCTTTGCTTGCGTTATCTTTGGTGGTGGCTTTTGATGATGTTTCCTTTTCAGTGGCTTCATCACTCGATACAAAATTTTGCCAGAAGATAAATCCGAGCGCACCAATCAGTGCTACGCTGAGTAAACTTACTACGATAATATGCACTGAGCCATTTTGGTGTTTCATACCATCCTCCTTAGTTATTTTTTTGATTATAGCACCACATGTTAAAAATAAATCGAACTTTGTTCATTCTAATGAAACATAGTTAAACCTCTACAGATAGATATCGAATGAAGATAAAGCCACAGAATTATGTACCTCAATTGCTTATCGATAATGGCTTCATACTGGCGTCTGTTATTTACTGGCTATGCAATGAAGTTTGGTTTTATTAAATTAATTATCGGTAGTTGATAAGTTGTCGTTTGAGAGTATCTTTTCACATCTGTGATGTAGTTTTACCCATCATGGGGCGGCGCATAACCCCACTGTTCTGGCCATTCCGATTGCCTGGCGCTCAAACTAAGTCGATCTTTAATAGCCTTGTCTGCAAACGAGCGTAGCATCTTGTCAGAGGTTTGCTCGATTATTTTATATCCAA
>JALRDS010000089.1 GCA_023259925.1 Candidatus Saccharimonadia bacterium | reverse complement strand
CTACGATTGATATTGCCGCCAGAATAGCGATAACCACAATGACTATAAGAAGTTCTACAATCGTGAATGCTCTATTGGCCTTTAAAGTTGATGTTGTGTTTAGCATGTAATATGCCCCCTATTTGTTAATGTAGATTGGTACATTATAAAGATAGCATAAGCGGTGTTCCATTGGTACAATATGTAATTGTTATAAATACAACTATAATATTGTCGTATAAAAAAGGCCTGGTGCATTTGTTAGCCAGGCCTTTTTGAATTTAGCTTGTAAGTATACTAGCAGCCGTTACCAGCAGTCATGAGAACAGGTGCGTTTGTGTCGTAGTTAAAGTAATACACATCTGCACCACCAGCGCATCCCCATGCAGCTACAACCGTACCATTGCTTGCGGTGCTGCTGGTTAATGTGGCACCACTTGTTGCACTGGTTGCTCCGATAACTGAGCTTGGTGTGTCAATTCGTGCTTCATCTACTGTTGGACTCGCGTTTGCATAGGTGTTGATAGCTGCACCTGTTAAGGCTGCATTTGATGAGTGATAGCTGCCCTTAACGGCATTCATTGCCTCTAGCTTCTTAATTACCTGCGACGCAGCTGATTGGCCAGAGTTGGTTTTTGCGCGGCTTTGTATACCGTTATACGCTACGATTGATATTGCCGCCAGAATAGCGATAACCACAATGACTATAAGAAGTTCTACGATTGTAAAACCGCTGTTTTTATTAATTTTGTTTAGCATGATGTAGCTGCGTCAGCCCCCTAGTTAAGTAGTTGTTATATGTGTCTACAAACCAATTTTAGTGTGCTTAATACAAAAGCACAAGCTTTTTTAATATTGTTAAGTTTATTATTATTTTCTTACCTTAGGTAAGGCTACGGTGCATCTATGATTGCGATGCTTGAAACTCCAGTAGCAGGTGAGCCGTATGAAACCGCAGCATAGCCAATACCGTGTTTAGTGGCTGATTGGTGTGCTGAGTCGGATATGCTGCTGCCCGCAGATGTTGTACTTGTAGTGGAGCCATAGGATGTGGTTAAAGACGTACCTTTTGCAGTAACCTTTATGTATGCAGGCATGCTTGTTCCGATTAGCCTGGAGCCTAGTTGAGTTATTGTGCCACTTACGTTTTTGTCAAGAACGAGGTAATAGTTATATACAGGATTCGAGCCCGTGTGAGGCCCGGTAGTAGACCGTCCGGTCTCGGAGTAGTATGAGCCAGAGGGGCATTGGTTGCTATTTGGAGGCGAGTTATCATTTGGATCATTTGTATTAAAACCCCATGCTCCTGTCTTTGTTTTGGCTCCTGTTGAGCTGCTATAGCACTCGTAGGATACTGTTCTGGAATAGTATGTATAAGTAGAGCTGTCTTGGACATAATTCAGTCGTGCTCTCAACCAATTGTTGGCGTCTGTAACCCTAAAGTATATTGCATCACCCGCAGAGCGAATGCCCTCAGTAATTTCTATATCTGCCTTTTTCGCATTCGCGATCGCCATTGGGTTAGAGCTAGCGGCAATACTTGAACTTGCGTATCCGCTAGAGTTTCGTGTCCAATCGGCGGAAGCACTGTTTAAGAATTCCCATGCAATAGTAGGCGCACCGGTTTTAACATTGCCTAAGGCCCCACTTCCTGCGAAGTCATCGCTATAGTCTACTGACGTAGTTGCCCCTTTCTTGCTTTTCTTCACCCGGCTCGACCCCGTATAGTTCACCGTCTCACCAGCCACTGACTTACTGGCTTCAAGCTGAATAGACACAGATACGGCATCTTCTGCTTGGCTGGCTGGAATAGAACTAGTACTCGAGGCACTGTTGTAGTAGGTAATCGTCATCCCCGCTACGTTATCGAGGAGCTTTTCGTCACTAGCTTTACACACAGCTGGGTTGCTGGCTACACGGCTTTCTTCACA
>JALRDS010000011.1 GCA_023259925.1 Candidatus Saccharimonadia bacterium | reverse complement strand
AGCAAGCTAATTGTCATGTTCAGTGTTATGGCCAGTTTGTTCTTGGTAGCACTCGACCAAACAATTATTTCAACGGCACTCGGCAAAATAGTCGAAGACTTTAACGCCTTTAGTAGCCTTAGCTGGATTGTTACCGCCTATCTACTCACAACTACTGTTACGGTGCCAATTGCCGGTAAATTGTCCGACTTATTTGGCCGTAAATTACTGCTTTTAATTGGAGTATCTATTTTTGGTCTTGGGTCGCTACTAAGTGGAATGTCAGGTAGCATCGAACAGCTCATTTGGGCTCGGGCATTCCAAGGTATTGGTGGTGGTATTATTACAGCAAATGCCTTTACCATTGTGGGCGATTTATTCGCCGCACGCGAACGGGGTAAATGGCAGGGCTTAATTGGTGCGGTGTTCGGTATTTCGTCAGTAATTGGCCCATTACTTGGTGGTTGGTTAACAGATAAACAGAACCTTTTTGGATTAACAACTGACTGGCGCTGGACATTCTATATAAATGTACCGGTGGCGGTTGTTGCCTTTGTACTTATATATATGTTTAGCCCAACATTAAAGCACGCAAAAGTACCACGCGTCGATTATAAAGGCGCCGCTGCCTTAACGGTTGCACTAGCAACGTTAGTATTGGCAGTAGATAACACTGAAATGATTTTTGCCGACGTTATGAGCGCTACTGGCATGAGCCTACTCATGCTGCGCATTGCAATGGCTGCCGTTGTTACGGTGAGTGTAGTGCTATTTATATACTTTGAAAATCGAGCTAAGGAACCCATTTTACCGTTGCGGTTTTTCGAGAACCGTAACTTTTCTCTTGTAATGACAATTGCCACATTATTTGGTGTTGGATTCATGGGATCAATTCTGTATCTTACGCAATTTAATCAACAAGTATTCGGTGCCACGCCAACTGAAAGTGGACTCATGTTGTTGCCAATGATCGCCGGACTCATGACAGCTAGCATCGGGTCGGGGCAAATTATTTCTCGCACTGGTCGCTACAAAATATTCATGCAGGTCGGTATTATACTTGCTACTGTCACAGTTTCGCTGCTGTCAACACTAACACCAGAAAGCTCCTATATATATGAGGCAGTTATAATGACATTCCTAGGGTTTGGGCTTGGTTTAGTAATGCCAATCCTCAACCTGGTGGTACAAAGCGAGTTTAAGCAGTCAGATCTTGGAGTAGCTACAAGTTCCGTGCAGTTATTCAGAGGCCTAGGTTCTACTATCGGTATTGCAGTATTTGGATCACTATTAACGAGTGGACTAACGGCACATCTAGCAGATATTCAAAACAACGCGTATATAAAAACGCTGCAATCTACGCAAGCGGCGCGTCAAATTGGTGATTTTGATAACCCAAATACACTGCTCACGTTAAATACAAGCGACGTGAAGCAAAAAATTACCGCCGGATTTGATCAGCGTGTAAACGCGCTTCCCGAAGCCACTGCAAATGAACTCAAGAAAGACTTCAATAAAGATCAATCAGCATATGAATCAATTATTACCCATGCGTTTTCAGATTCGCTTCGCGCTATATTCATTACCTCAGGAGCATTAATGGCAGCAGCTGCTGTACTGGTGTTTGCTATCAAAGAACGTGAGCTCGCGGCTGCGTCGCCATCTGCAACGCCAGGTGAAATGTAAGCACTAGAGATATAGTAAAAAACACGATATACTACCTGCAATATGATCGCGTATTGGGCTAAGCGAACTCCGGGTGAGGATTTCGAACGATTACAAACTCCGCTAGAAAATGCTGGGGTATGGCTGAATGGCACCGAACTCACCGACAATGAACTTCAGTCGATTGTCGAATCAAATCAGCTTGACGTAAACATTGTGTCAGATGTTCGTGACCATGCTGAATTGCCACGTGTTGAGTTCTCGAACGAAACTAGTTATGTGTTTATGCGCTTACCGCATGTGAGTAAAACGGGTAGGGTAATCACTCGCCCGCTGCTTGGTATTATTAAGGGTACAAAATTCTTTACCTTAACAACAGATCAAGGAATAGAGCCCGAAAAACTAGCTTTATCTACGCTGCCTATTACGTCTGAGCACACACAAACGTTACTACTGGGGGTCATGGCGGCTAGCGTATCGCTATTTGAAGACGTAGTGCTTCACACGTCGCGTTCAATTACAGATACATCAAACCGTTTACGCACCCATGAAATTACTAACCGTGATTTTATTCATTTCGTTACCGTAGAGGGCAACCTAAATCATGTGCGTATGAATTTAGACAGTACGCTCACTATGGTGCGGCGCCTACGTGAAAACAAACACGATACGTTTGATGAAGCAAGCTTAGAAGCACTCGACGACATCGCACTTCACATCCAGCAACTACTTGTGTCAATTCAAAGCCACCTCGAAACGGTCAGTAGCATACGTAACGCGTATAGTACCGTTGCTAACAATACGTTAAATCAGCGCATGAAAACACTCACCGTATTTACGGTACTTATTGCCTTGCCGAATGTTTTTTACGGAATGTATGGCATGAATGTGCTACTACCTTTTGCCGATGAGCCGTGGGCGTATGGTGGTATTGTAGGGTTTACGGTTGCAGTACTGATTATTGTGTATCTAGTAGCCAAGAAGCATCGAATATTTTAATACTTGAGCCTATATGTTCGAATACATACTGCTGTAGTATACTTACAACAAGTATACGCTTAAGGCTACTAACAGGAGTTTCAGGGTAGGGTATGGTTTCTATAACACAACGTAACAATGGTGGCTTCACCGCTGTAGAACTTCTCATCACCTTGTTTGTTGCGTCTATATTCTTATTTGCCGGCTATCAGCTGTACACGCAAGTTATTCGCGATGGCCAAGAAGCGGCAAGTATTGCCGAAGTATCAAATTTGGCATATGAACGTATGCAAAACTCGGCTACAACTGTATCAGAAGCCTACCCAAATGGGTGTGTAAGTGCATCTCAAAGTGGTCCTACTAACGTTAACTCTACCGTGCCAGGTATAGGTACGGTTACCTTTGCTACTACTATTAGCTGCCCGCGTGGTACGGCCGCATCTGCCGACTTGTTTTTGGTAAAAGTAAAAGCAACATACTCGCTGAACGGTGCACAACAGGAATTAGAGCATGCCACGTACACAAATTAATAAAACAGCTGCCTTCACCCTCGTCGAAGTCCTCG
>JALRDS010000070.1 GCA_023259925.1 Candidatus Saccharimonadia bacterium | reverse complement strand
TGGATTGGTGCTATATCGCCGGTCGTCATCACCTACTTATTGTTATTTGTATCGGGTGTGCCGCTTTCAGAAGCATCAATGAAACAGCGACCGGGCTGGAAGAAATATCAAGCAAGAACGAGCAAATTCTTGCCAATGCCCCCTAAAAAGGTATAAAATAATACATGAAACAGCGCTACGAGTGGTTATCAGCCACCAGCTAGCAGGAAGAACCGCATTTTAAGCTCAGTAGAACCTGCCGTGAATCTGCGTAAACGATGAAGCAAGTGCTAAGAATCCTTTCTTAGAAACTGGATGGTACCGTCCGAGAAACCCTTTCGGATTCCAGTGTCTACGAAGGGATTTTTGTTTGGAGAACATATGGGAGAAATCATACCGTTTACCGCTGAGCATGAAACAAGCAAAGAAAGATTTGCCTGGGATGAAATTATTCGTGCAGTTGAGACCCTTAGCGAATACGACAGTGAATTAGATGTCTATGAAACACTGCAGGACCTTAAGGATGAAGAGCTCGAGGATGCTTACATGCTGATTTTTAATTACGCGGTTAATGTAGTGACTCCAAATGGACAATCAAATGATCTTGAGTATGTAATGGACCTTTTGCAAGATAATGGAATGATGGAAGGATGGCAAGAATGAAGTTTCAACATGGTAGCCGCAGGCGAGCACTCGAATACGAAAAAGACTGGGCGCAGCGCTGGAAAGCGGATCGTACATTTGAAAAGTCGGTAGAAAACCGATCGACCGATAACGCCTATGTGTTTTACGATGGTCCACCATTTATTTCAGGTAATCCACATCACGGCACCTTGCTTAGTAGTATCGTAAAAGACGCAGTGCCGCGTTACCAAACCATGAAAGGTAAGCGCGTTGAGCGAGTGTGGGGATGGGATTGCCATGGCCTGCCGGCAGAGCGTTTTACCGAAAAGAAACTCAATATTCACTCGCGTGAAGAGGTGCTTGAGTATGGGCTTGAAAAATACATTAAAGCCACTCGCGAGAACATGGTGCAAACTAGTAGCGAGTGGGAGGATGTGATTGACCGAGTTGGCCGCTGGGTTGACTTTAAGGGTGCCTATAAAACCATGGATAAAGAGTACATGGAGTCAATTTGGTGGGCGTTTAAAACACTGTACGAAAAGGGCAAGATTTACGAAGGCGAAAAGGTACTCATGTACTGCACGCTCGATGGAACGCCGCTTTCAAAAGCTGAGGTTACTATGGACGCCGGCGCATACCAAGACATTACCGACCCAAGTGTGTATGTAAAATTTAAACTAGAAGATGGCAGGCAGTTACTCGCATGGACAACTACGCCGTGGACGCTACCCGCGAACACAGCTCTCGCGGTGAATGCCGATGTTACCTATGTTGAAGTACGTCTTGAAGATGAGACATTCGTTGTTGCGAAAGAGCTAGTAGAAAAAGTGTTTACCGATGAAAAGCACCAAGCGCTTACCTACGAAGTTACAAAAGAAATAATGGGGAGCGAATTAGTTGGTCTTAGTTATCAGCCCCTATTTATTGATCGCGGTGAGAACGCACATAAAATTTGGCATGCTGATTACGTAGAAACCGAAGCCGGTACGGGGATTGTACACCTGGCGCCAACTTACGGTGAAGAAGACTTTGTATTAGCGAAAAAAGAAGGCTTCCCAGCTGTACACGTGATTGACCAGAATGGATTCTTTACGGAAGGTGACTGGGAAGGTAAGAATGTTTGGGAAATAAACAAACAAATCGCCAAAGACCTGAAAGAGCGCGGCGTAGTGTGGAAAATCGACTACATTCGCCACAGCTACCCGCACTGTCACCGTTGCGGTACAAAGCTCATGTATCGAGCACACCCAAGCTGGTTCATGGATATTGAAGGCCAGCGCGAGAAGATGCTTGAAAAGAATGAGCCAATCAATTGGTTCCCAGGCCACGTAAAGCACGGTCGATTTGAAAAAACAGTCCAGCAAGCACCAGATTGGAATATTAGTCGTGACCGTTTTTGGGCTACCGCTATGCCAGTTTGGAAAACTGAAAGTGGCAAAACAAAGGTTGTTGGTAGCTACGCAGAACTAAAAGAGCTGAGCGGCGTGGAGTTAGAGGATTATCACCGCCCGTGGATTGACGACGTTACGTTTGAAATCGATGGCGAAACCTATACGCGTATCGATAAGGTGATGGACAGCTGGTTTGAAGCCGGTAGTATGCCATTTGCCCAGTTCCACTATCCGTTCGAGAACAAAGAAAAATTCGAAGCTAATTTCCCTGGTGATTTCATTGTTGAATACATCGGCCAGGTGCGCGCTTGGTTCTATTACATGCACGCTATGAATGTGGCACTGTTTGGCGAAAACTCATTTAAAAATGTGATTGTTACTGGTAACGTGGCGGGGAACGATGGCCGTAAAATGAGTAAAAGTTATGGCAATTACACCGACCCAAACGAGTTGATGGATAAGTTTTCAGCAGATTCGCTCCGCTTCTTGCTACTATCGAGCCCACTACTCAATGGTGAAGACTTTGCGCTGCAAGATAAGGAAGTGGGCGACGTGGCCCGGAAGCTCAGCATGATTTGGAATATGTACGATTTCTTTACCATGTACGCCGAAGTTGATGGCTGGGAGTTTGACGGCACGCTACAAGATCCGCTAGAGAGCCTAACGAATCCGCTCGATATTTGGGTGGTCAGCCGGGTGCACCAATTGGTTGCTGAAATCGAAACGCACATGGATGCCTACAATATTCCAGATGCCATGAGCCCAATCCTTCCATTCCTGGATGATGCTAGCAACTGGTTTGTTCGCCGTTCACGTCGTCGATTCTGGAAGTCGGAAGATGATGGCGACAAGAATGATGCCTATAGAACGTTACATTATGTGTTAGTACGGCTTAGTTATGCACTCGCGCCATTTACGCCATTCTTGGCCGAAGAGTTGTACCAGAACCTAACTGGCGACAGCGAGTCAGTTCATCTAAAAGATTGGTTGCCTGCTGGAGCAGTTAACGAGGAATTGATGGGTGAAATGGAGACAGTTCGCGCCTATGTAAATGAAGGTTTGAGCCTTCGCGCTAAAGCAGGTTTGAAAGTACGTCAGCCACTTACGAGCGTGATGATTCCGGCTGTAGGTGAACTGATCGACTTTACTTCGATTCTTGTCGACGAATTGAACGTAAAATCTGTGCAGGTCGGTGACCACGTTGCTATAGACGAGGTCATTACGCCGGAACTACGCCGTGAAGGACTTATGCGCGAGGTAATTCGCCATGTACAATCGGTTCGTAAGCAATCAGGCCTGCAAATTGACGATCGTATTGTGTTGTCGCTTTCAACTGACAACGAAGAGCTGCTCGCTGCTATCAATGAGCACGAGCAAACTATTATGGCCGAAACGTTAGCCACTGAAATGCGCGAGGCCGACTTGGAGCAGCTGCAAGCAGTGAAGGTGGAAGGGACTGAACTGGTTATTTCACTCCAAAAAGCATAAGTGTTGTATTTTGTATTAGACAGGTGTATAAAAGGTACATATCTCGGGTTGAAACAAACACAGCAAGGTGATTATGACATGAGGTAGGCACTTTTCACACTGAAACAGAAGGGAAGTGACAACTATGACCGTTCGGTATGCTGAAGCGGTAGTTGCTGCAAGTCACGTAGTTCACGATCAGGTGTGGTTCCGCCACTGGCGCGAGGGCCAGCGTGAGCTTCGACCGAGCGTGGTGATTGATGTCATCCGCCAGGTGCGTGTGAGAGCACGTATCAATGAGGAAGATCTGCCAAAAGAACTCTACGTTCTGCTGCAAGCTGCACGGTGTGCCCGCGGCGAGCACGCCACGGTTCCACTTTTCGAGCTCGTCATGGCGCTCAGGGCGGTCTATTCGCCGCCTAGTGACGAGTCGTGAGGCTTCATCTGTTTCATCAAGGGGTATCGGTTCGCCGGTACCCCTGAAACATGCCCAGGAGTATTGACTTTTTATACCGTTTATGCTATTATGATTGTGTAAACTTAAAAAATAAACAATATGTCATTATTTCATCGAATATTAGCATTTCAACCAGTCGATCCGCTCGCAGATGGTCTTGGCGATGATATCGCTGCCGAACGAGCAGAGCAAGAGCATTTTGAACTACACGAGCAGCTTGATGGGCGGCTCGCTGATGACTGGGAGCAAATTCTTACAGACGCTCGCCACGACCCAGGCTTTAGCTTCGTACGCGACGAAGAGTAACTATACAAAGTATAGTAAAAGATGTTACACTGTGTATATGAACAGAATTATTATAGACACCAGGGAAGATTTTGAATTTAACGAAAGCCATGTAGATGGGGCGATCAATATTTCGCCATCGGTATTTGCTACAGGCAAGATTCCACCGGAATTAGCATCTACGCCAAAAGATACTGAAATTATCGTGTACTGTCGCAGTGGCCAGCGCTCAAATACTGTTGGGCAAATTTTACGCATGCATGGATTTACAAACATAGTAAATGGTATTAACGAACAGCACGTTACAAAACGACTAAACGAAGCAGTGTAATGAACTTAACCGACGAGCAATTCGACACACTCATTTCTCGGGCTATGGACGAATTGCCGCAGGAATACATAAAAGGGTTAAACAACGTGGCTATTGTGATGGCTGATAACCCTACGCCAGAGCAGGTGCAGAAAATGAAGTTGCAAGGCAAGCTACTTTTGGGACTATACGAAGGTGTACCGCTCACACATCGCGGTAACGGGTGGAGTGGTATGTTGCCCGACAAGATCACGCTGTTTAAACATCAAATTCTTATGATTGTTCATGATGAGCGAAGCTTATTTGAGCAAATAAAACGCACCCTTTGGCATGAAATAGCGCACTACTACGGGTTAGACCACGACCGCATGCACGAACTCGAACACCGGTGATTGCGCTCATGTTTTGCTTATCACACAATCAGCGTATAATATAAGCAAACAACCAAATCTTGCATGTGGAGTGCAAGGGGGAATAAGGGGATATTATGCGACATCTGCGAGACGTACGCTCACAAGCTTCTTTTAAGCGACTGAGTATTTTTGCTGCCGTAGCTGCATTGGTAGCGCAAACATTAGTAATGCCAGCATCGGCTGCCTACGCGGCACCAGTGATTAATGAGGTGATGGCAAATCCAGTCGAAGTAGGTGAAGCGACGACTGAATGGATTGAGCTAAAGAATAATGATGATACAGATGTGGACATTTCAGGCTGGACGATTGCGAGCGCTACTGTTCCGGCAGATCAGGTGATTGCTGCAAATGGCCTTTATGTACTTTGTAAATCAGTAGAGGCGACAACAGAATGTGATGGTGTGAGCACGACGGGGATGACACTCGCTAACACTGGAACCGTCACCTTGCAACTTAAAGATGCAAGTGATGCAATAGTTGATGAATTCACTTATACAAGTACTTCTGACGGCAAGTCGATCGAAGTTGTGCGCGAGAACGGAACAGTCACCGGGGTCAATAACACGACTGATCCGTACACGACTAATCAGACGCCATCAGCGTCAGGCAATACCGGTACTCCAGGTGCTGTTAATCACGCTCAGCCAGCAGCGACCGCAGTCACCAATCTGCGCACAGGTATGGTGTATGATACATTGCAGCATGCTGTAAACGACGCTATAGCTGGTGATACCATTACCCTTAACGGTGACCTTTCTGTATCAAGCCAGACAACGGTGTCAAAGGCGCTTACTATCGACGGAAAGGGGCACACGCTAAGCCCAACATTTACTAAAACCGATAATACCAACAATGCAACGATTGGTGTCATCGGTACCAGCAACGTGACAGTAAAAAATCTAACGATTAACGGTGTAAATGGCACAACCTTGCATGGCGTGAATCTATATGAAGCAACAAACACAACGCTGAACAATCTAATAATACGCGATAACGACCGCTACGCGGTCGTGGTCAACAGCTCATCAGTCGGCATTGCATCGATTACCACCTCTGGTAACGGTTGGGGCGGAGTTAATGTTGACATGGTGACGCAGCCTGCTAGCGCGACCATGACAGGCGTTAATAGTCATGATGAATTTAACGCATTGTATGTTGAGGGTTCGGGCGCTTCAATGACCGACAACACTACGAGCCATCAATATTATGAATACCCTGCGGGTAGCGGCGTGTACCACACGAAGCTAACTGACCTTGGTCCAGTCGTTAATGCCACTACCCATACCGCATACGACACAGTGCAGGCTGCGATTAATGATGCGAAGACAGTCAATGGGAATGTTATAGAGATCAATTCTGACCTGACCGTATCGCAGCAACTTACGATTACTAAGTCAGTTACCATCAACGGCAATCACCACAAAGTAACTGGTTCATTTACAAAAACCAGCAACTCGAACAATTCAGTAATTGGCGTGCAGAGTGATAATGTTGCAATTTCAAATCTAACCGTTGATGCGGGTAGCGCCACGCAGCAGCTACATGGGATTAATGTGTATGAAGCGGATGGTGTCGTACTTAGCGCTGTTACCGCGCTAAACGGTCGTTCGGGTGTGGTCGTTGGGCAAGGCTCAACGGTTACTATTACCTCGATTACCACCAGCGGAAACGCATGGCACGGTATTAATGTCGATAAGGCAGGCGCCTCACTGTCCATTGGTGGCACAAACAGCCACAGTGCAGCTGTTCCGCCGATCTTTGTGGATGACATTACAGTTATCACCGGCGTTAATGATATTGATCATCAATACAGCATTTTCGAAGATGGCGTTAAGCGTATCTATCTGTTAACGAGCTCATTAGAAAACGAAGACGGATCCGTAACACTGCCTGCTGAAAATGGCGTAGCAACTACTCCGACTGACGATCTCGTTTTTGAATCAGACGGCGCGGTGGTTGTGATTCCAGCAAATACAGTGATAACTGCCAGTAGCAGCGAGTGGGATGGTACGATTCTACCGCCGACAGTAAGTTCATATGTAGTACCTGGAAGTTTTGTAACCAGTCTTGCAATAACAGTTGGATCGAATGACTACACATTAACATTTGATCAATCTGTGGTAATTGCGCTAGTTGGCCAGGCAGGTAAGCGTGTCGGCTTTGTACCAGCGGGTAGCGACATATTTACTGAAATTACACAGGTTTGTGATGAAGAATTTAGTCTGGAATTTGTAAACGAATGTAAATTCGAAGATGGCGATGACTTATATATTGTGACGAATCACTTTACGACTTTTGTTGCATACGAAGCTCAACAAGAGAGTGGTAACAATTCCGGTTCTGATGACCAGGGTGTTGAGCCACTTGATGAGATTAGTGACGATGAAACGCTAGGTGTACGAACTGTAAGTTATAATACTCCGCAGACAACCTACTACGTTGAAGCGAATACTGGTAACGGTGAAGTGCTTGGAACAAGCGACACCGCCGGTGAGGCTGATGACTCTGAACCTGCTCCAGCAGTTGAGGCTAGCGAAGAGGGCTGGAAGTTCTGGGGTATGGCATGGTACTGGTGGGTACTACTGATTGGTGCACTTGGTGCAGCTGGCTGGGCTGGCGCAAAGTGGTACCGCGCACGTAGCGAAGTATAATCATAATAGTAAAAAAGCGGGTGTGCCGAAAGTGGTGCGCTCGCTTTTTTTATGGGATTTTTTTATACTGAACACATTGTGAAGAAAAAAACACAACCGTCATTACATAAGGCTGTGCGTCATCACACACGAATGGTGGTGGTGCCACACAAAAAGAACCAGTACAGGCCACATTTGATACGAGTTCCAGGCTTAATGGCAGTCGCCGTTGTGGTGCTGGCCATGCTTGGGCTATCGAATATGTTGAGTACAGGTAGTGTGCTGGGTGATACACCCAATATTTCTGTTGCCGGCCTATTGAATCAATCAAATGCCGTACGGCAATCTGCTAATCGGGCGCCACTTGAGCTGAATGCAAAACTAACCCGAGCAGCCGAATTGAAGGCTGCAGATATGCTGACAGATCATTACTGGGCCCATACAGCACCCGATGGCACTGAGCCATGGGCGTGGTTTCATGCAGTTGATTATTCATACCTAGCAGCAGGGGAAAATTTGGCACGAGATTTCACTACCGATCAGGGTGTGGTAGCTGCCTGGATGAACTCAAGAGAACACCGCAACAATGTGTTAAATGAGGGCTATACGCAGGTAGGGTTTGCCACCGCTGAGGGTGTACTTGCAGGTAGCGACACAACATTAGTGGTGGCGTTATATGCCACGCCACTAGAGGCTAAAGATGGAGTAGTAGCAGGTAGCTTTATAAATACACCAGTGGGTACTGCTTCGATTATGACTCGGGCTGGGTATTACCTGCAGGCACTTAGCCCGGCTGTGTTGGCCTCTCTCGTGCTGCTAATGATAACTGCTGCGGTTGCATTTTTTGCACACGCGTACCGTAAAAAGCTACCAAAAGCATGGCGAACAAGCTGGCGCAAGCACCATGGTGCTTATACCGGCCTGGCAACAAGCTGCGCGCTTTTACTGGTGGTTCTTTTATACAGCGGCGGCCAGATATAACTTATCACCACCGCATGCTGGTGGTACACTAGTGGATATGACGACTATCACGAAAGCTATTATTCCTGTGGCAGGCTGGGGAACTCGCCGTTTGCCTATAACGAAGACTATTGAAAAATGTATGCTGCCCATTGGTAACCGACCGCTCGTTGATTATGTGGTGCAAGACTGTTTGAAGGCCGGTATTACTGAGTTGTTTTTTGTGGTAGGCGAAGACAGTACGCAACTAGAGGAATACTACCGTTCAAATATAAAACTGAACGATTACTTGAAGCGTAACGGCAAGGAAGACAAGCTAGCTATGATAGCGCCATTAGAAGGCGTACAGCTGCACTTTATTACGCAGCCTAGCTACGGGAACTATGGCACCGCCGTACCGGTTGCACTTGCGGCTGAGTATATTGAGCAGGGCGAATCTGCCGTAGTACTTATGGGTGATGATTTTATATGGAACCCAGATGGCAGCAGTGAAGTGGCTCGCTTAATTGAGGCCACGCCACAGGGGGCTTGTGGTCTACTTGCTGCGCAGGTACCAATAGAGTCAGTTGGCAAGTATGGAGTAATTGAAATGGATGAAGCGCAGAACTATACATGTATCATCGACCAGCCTTCGCCAGAGGAAGCGCCATCGAATTTAATCAACATTTCAAAATATGTATTAACTAAAGAAGTGATTGACCGTGCAGCAGGGTTGGCGCCAGCACATAATGGCGAGTATCAACTGCCGGATGCCATTAATGGGTATGTGGCTAACGGTGGAGCAGTGAAAGTGGTGGCTGCTCAGGGTGAATACCTTGATGGCGGCAGTGTTGAGGGCTGGCTGCACGCAAACAATGTCGTATGCGCACTGGCGTAGTATAATTGCTCTGTTTAGTTAATTATGGTATAAAATACATTGGAACACTCAGTCCCCGCCATGTACGAGAGGATTCCAAGATGTTGCATCTGAAGTACAGTTTCACTGTCGATTTTGACGGCAAAGGCCGCAAGCTCAACTACGCTTGGGTAAAGCGGATCGTGAAGTCAGTGTACCGGGGTAACCTCGGTGACATCATGGTGATTCAGGGCAACTCTTCATCGGTGATGATTCGCACCGCGAAGGAGCTGAGCCTGAACGAGCAGCACGAGGTGGCTGCTGGCCTTCACGGAATACTGAGGGTCGCGACTCCCAAGGCGTCACCTGCGGTTCGCCGCATTCGTTCCATCTAGCCCGTACCCCCCAGCAGTTGTAGCTCATGCTCCTGCGAGGGGGTGTGGGCTGCAACTGTTTTATTACTAAATCACTAAGTCGCTTTAGTATGTATTCCGTGTCATTTAAAGCCACCAAGATCCGGTGGTTTTTTAAATGTAAAACTTGTTGCAGGCGGCATAGGGTATCTTGCAGGCGACGTTACCGAGCCGTTGCAAGCTCTAATAATATCGATCCAATGAGGCGGTATACTGCTATTGCTTTTTTAGCAAAAATTTGCTATAGTATGATTTATGGAAAAGCCGCATGATCGGTTATACGAAACAAATAACACAAACCCAGATTTTGAAGAGCAAATCGACGCGATCTTAAACCGTGGTTTGTCTCCTGAGAATATTGATACGTATGCTGATCAAGCGCTCGAAGATCTTGTCGAATTAGTTGAGAAAGCGACACTACTTTACTCCGAATCTCCAACAATTCATCACCAAGAAGGTCTCGATAATGAGCGAGCAGCATTCGCTTATTTTGGTTTAGATCCTGAGCAAATCGAGGGATTACTCGATCACATTGTTAAACTATCGTCTAAAATACTCAAACTTGACGATTTTATAAAGAATGCAGCTAGCAGTTCATCGATTATCACTCCTCCAGACAGCCGCGATGTAGACCTTGAAGCCGGAAGTAGCTCATTCAAATATAACGAGCAAAGTCCACGACTCAAAACGATACTGCTGCTATTACAAGAAAAGTTTGGAATTGATATTCAAGACAAAGCACAGCTTGT
>JALRDS010000088.1 GCA_023259925.1 Candidatus Saccharimonadia bacterium | reverse complement strand
AAAGTGTAATTATACATAAATGTGGAAATTTTTACAATATTTATGTATAATTACACTAACATTACAAAGATCGTGAGGCTTAACATTAACAATCGAATCAGCAACTTCTGTAAGTCAGAAGAAGGCATTGTGCTACGCATTGAATTAATTAAAATGACTCATGACAGGAACTACAACACTCGTTCAACCTATTCAACAAACGATAAAGATGGAATAACGTTTGTTGATAAGCACATGAAATACATGAGTCTATACCCAAACCTAAACCACAAACAATACGTTATGAATCTGAAACTAAAAACGCTCGTTAGGTAACGCACGCCTACAATGTGCGTGGGCTTACTCTTTAGGGGTGTGAATAACCCTTTGAGGGAAGGGGATTTCAATTCCTTCATCATCGAATGCTTTTTTAATTCGACGCAATATTTCACTCTTAACTTCCCATTGCCTAATCGGCGCTGTTTTACACACGATTTTTACTGTGATTGCCGAGTCGTCAAAGCTATCTACTCGTAGCATCTTCGCCGGCTCAAGCACCACGCCTTTCCATTTTTTATCTATAAATAGCTGCTCGCCAACTTCATTAATTACTCGCTCAACTTTATCGATGTCTGAGTCGTACGACACTCCTATATTTAAATCAACTTGGGCATATTCCATTGTTAAGTTCGTTGCAATTTCAATTACACCATTTGGCACGTAATGCACCTTACCGTCTAGGTCTCGCAATATGGTAACGCGCAAACTAATCTTCTCAACAATCCCTGCCACAGATTGGTTTACTTGCAGTACGTCACCAACTCGATATTGATTTTCAAGAAGAATAAATAGCCCGGCAAGTAAATCTTTTACCAGTGACTGTGCGCCAAACCCAAGCGCCACACCAACGACACCAGCGCCGGCTAGTAACGGCGCAATATTGATATCAAACACTCCTAAAATAGATAGCCCAGCAACTACCCAGATAGCTGCATTCGCAGCAGTTTTTAAAATAGATATAAGCGTATCTTCACGCTGTACTTCATCTTTTTTAGTTTTAAATTTACTAGCTATGACTGAACGACGCACTATCCGCTCTATAAACTTTTTAGCGATAATTTGACCCAAATATGCCATCGCAAGAATAGCGATTACTTTGAAAAGTATGCCAAATTGACCTGAAAATGAAGAAGCTGTAAGTATGTCCATGTAATTATTGTAACAAGCATTCTAATGTAGGTGAAAACGTATTCACTTTGAACCAGTAGGCATAAGCGGGTATACTAGGAGTAGCTATGTACGTACTGGTGTCTTGCACCTTTTTACCTACAAGCTCATTTACAACCAGTATCAGCCGTAACACGTTGATGCTTCATATTCTAATAGGTGAAGGTGGCTAACAGATGCGCCCTGAACGGTCGGTTCATCCTTCCTACTTTCGCCCCATACTCCAAAATCCGTTCGCTAATTATCAAACATTAGCTCTCGCATATACGCGGGACTGGGAGTGAATATGAGAAACATTACTATTAACAAACCGGTACATGTCACAGCACTAGGATTCAAAAAGAATTTAAGTGCGTACCCGCGCCAAATAGAATTTGAGGGCCGTATTTACGATTTCGTAGATGCCGGCCTAAGCTGCTTGGTGAATCGTGGTGGTTTGGCGTGTCATATTTTGACATTGTCAGACGGCCACTCGCAGTTTCGACTGCGAAGTGACAACCGTGGGGGACTGTGGACGCTGCTCAGTATGAGTGCTTCCTAGTTCACCGAAAAACGCTTAAACACCCTACTACAGTAGAGTGTTTTTGTTTGCTCGCATATACACCGCTTTTTCGGTTACTACCATGTCGACTGGCACATCATGTGCTTCCGCTGGGATAAGTTGTAACTTCTGCATCTCGTACGCCAGTCCAATCTTTAGTGCCTGGGGTTGGTTAGCTAGGAATCGATCATACCAGCCACCACCATAGCCAATTCGGTGACACACACTATCAAATGCAACTAGTGGCACAAAAATCACATCATACTGACCAATCGGAATCGGGGCTGTTTTACTCGCTACGCCAACTGTAAGCTGAATCAATGGATGGTACTCGCGTATGTACTCTAAGATCATATCGGTTGAGAACTCACTAGAATCTGTACGTGAACTATATATATGCAACGTTTGCACAGAAGGCCAATCGACGGCATGTATCAGCCTCTTCAACGCCTGGCGTTCAAACATAGTTCGATCTTGAGATGATATTGACGCCCGAGCGTTGATGTAACGCGAACGAAGTAAATGTTTCATAGTCTTAGTATAGCGATTGGTAGACAAAAATCCCTGGTTATGCTATAATGAAATTATATGGGTACTAGTGGTACCCGGATGAATACCGAAATTACTGCAATATTCACTTGTTACTTAATTCCGATCGTTCATCGAAATAATTCATGAACGAAAGGAATTCATGCCACAATCACGTAGCCGCACCTTTAGTGCGCGTAAATCACCAAGCTCAAACAACGGTGGACGCCCGGCGTCACGCCGATTTAACCGACCCGCGAACCGGAACCAAAAAGGACCGCGAAAAGCATTCATCAACCCGAGTAAGTTCATCAACCGAACACCAACAGCTGCTCGTGTTGTCGCCTACGAACCAACTCACCAGTTCACCGACTTTGCGCTAGTACCAAGTCTTCAAAAGAATCTCGCTCAAATAGGGTTTACTACGCCAAGTGCTATTCAAGACCAAGCGATTCCATTAGCACTCCAAGGCCATGACATACTAGGATTAGCTAACACTGGCACCGGTAAAACTGCAGCGTTCTTACTACCAATCCTTAATCAGCTTGCTAGCACGCGCGAAACTATGAGCGTACTAGTGATGGCGCCGACTCGTGAGCTCGCACAGCAAATCAATGATGAAGCGCGCCGCTTTTCAGCTGGCATGAAACTGTACTCAACAGTTGTCGTTGGTGGTACCAATATTGAACGCCAGATTCGTGAAATCAAGCGTCGGCCACACATTATTATTGGCACACCTGGTCGCTTGAAAGATCTCGAAGACCGC
>JALRDS010000086.1 GCA_023259925.1 Candidatus Saccharimonadia bacterium | reverse complement strand
CGTCTAAAACGTTTGTTGGATTTGAAGGCACCAGAAATCATCGTACGTAACGAAAAACGTATGTTGCAAGAAGCGGTGGATTCTCTATTAGATAACGGTAGACGCGGTAAAGTCATGACAGGCGCTAATAAGCGTCCATTGAAGTCATTGGCTGACATGATTAAGGGTAAAGGCGGTCGTTTCCGTCAAAACTTGCTTGGTAAGCGTGTGGATTACTCTGGTCGTTCAGTGATTGTGGTTGGTCCGAAGCTAAAGATTAGTGAGTGTGGGCTTCCAAAGCAAATGGCACTCGAACTATTTAAGCCATTTGTGATCAGCTGGCTTATACGTGGTGAGCACGCTCACAACATTCGTTCAGCGACTCGTTTAATCGAAGCTGGCGACGCGCTGGTATGGGACGCGCTTGACGCAGTGATTGAAGGTAAGTATGTGCTTCTAAACCGTGCACCTTCACTCCACCGTCTATCAATTCAGGCGTTCCAGCCAAAGCTCGTTGAAGGTAAAGCGATTCAGCTGCACCCACTCGTAGCTAACGGATTTAACGCCGACTACGATGGCGACCAGATGGCTGTTCACTTGCCACTTAGCGCAGAAGCGCAGCGTGAAGCTCGTGAACTCATGAGCGCCACGAACAACTTGCTGAAGCCAGCCGATGGTGCGCCGGTACTCAACATTGGACAGGACGTAGTGCTTGGAAACTATTACCTTACATACGACAAGCCAACTGCACAGACCGATGAGGTAAAAGCCTACAGTAGCGTGTATGAAGCTGAAATGGCATACGATGATGGTAAATTGCAGCTGCAAACACCTATCCGTATCAACGTAAAGGGTGAGCTACGCAACACCACACTCGGACGTGTTTTCTTTAACGAAATTCTGCCAGCTGATTTTGCCTACGACAACAATGTTCAAAGCAAGAAGCAGCTCAAGAAGGTACTAGCATCAATCTTCGATAAGTACGGTGCCGAAGAAACTGCTAAAGCGGCTGACCGTATGAAGGGTCTCGCATTCCGCTTTGCAACCGTAGCGGCCGTATCGACTGGTAAGGACGACTACGTAAACTTTGAAGAAATTTCAGAATTCGTTGCTGAAGGTGATGCAAAGACAACATTGATCAGTGAGCAATTTGACCAAGGTCTTATCACTGATGATGAGCGATACAACCTTACCGTGAACACATGGCGTACAGTTGACAACCAGGTGACTGACTTCCTAAAGAGCAAGCTTGCCGGCATGGATACGAGTATTTCTGTGATGGTGAACTCTGGTGCACGTGGTGATATCTCGAACGTTAAGCTCGCTAGTGCCATGATTGGTATTCAGGTTGACGCAACAAACCGTGAGATTGAGTTACCTATCCGAAGCTCGTTTAAGAAGGGTCTTTCAAGCCTTGAAGCATTCGTGGCAACACGAGGTGCTCGTAAGGGTCTAATTGACACCGCTCTTAAGACAGCCGACTCAGGGTACTTAACTCGTCGTTTGGTTGACGTGTCGCAAGACGTGTTCACTGTAGAAGATGAATCTGGTGATGACGAAGGATTTACTATCTTCCGATCAGAGTCAGAACTCACTATGATTGAATTCGGTAATCGTTTGTTTGGTCGTTACACTGCACAAGAGGTTCCTGGTCACATCGCAGCCGGTGAGCTAATCACTCGTGAAGTAGCCAATGCAATCGAAGCTGACGATGAAGTAACTGAAGTAAAGATCCAAAGTGTTCTTTCTACGAAGAACTTAAAGGGTATTCCACAAAAGAGTTATGGTATCGATATGGCAACTGGTAGCCTTGTAGCAACTCACCAACCAGTCGGTGTGATCGCTGCACAGTCTGTTGGTGAGCCTGGTACGCAGTTAACACTTCGAACCTTCCACGCATCAGGTGTAGCTGGTGGTGACATCACCCAGGGTCTTCCTCGTGTTGAAGAGTTGTTTGAAGCTCGCTCGCCAAAGGGTCAAGCCTACATTTCTGAGGTGACCGGATTGGTTGACGTATGGGAAGACGGCAGCAAGTACATTGTGCAAGTTACGCCAGAAGCTGGTCACGTTGAGCGTATACCACTAGAGGGTCGCGTTGTGAGCGTAAAAGCTGGCTCAAGCGTAAAAGCTGGCGATATCCTAGCAACTGCTGATGGCGAGGCTAAGCCACTCGTTGCACCGTTTGATGGTGTTGTTGAAGTGGCAGAAGACACACTCGTGATTGCTGCAAACGCATCTGCACCTGTTCGTTACGAAATTCCTGGCACTACTCAAATGGTAGTAAAAGCCAATGATCACGTAACCGCTGGTGACCGCCTAACGATTGGTTCACTTAACCTGCACGATTTGATGCGCCTCAAGGGTGTTGAAGAAACGCAGCGTTACATTATCAACGAAGTGCTTCGTATCTACGCAGCACAAGGTCAAGACGTTGCCGACAAACACCTCGAGATCATCGTTCGACAAATGTTTAGCCGTGTGCAAGTTGAAGATCCGGGCGACTCAAGTTTCGTAACTGGCGACATTGTATCAAAGGCTGCAGTAGTTGAAGCAAACGCTGAAATGGCTGCAAGTGGTAAAGAATTAGTGCAATACACACAATTGCTGCTTGGTATCACAAAGGTCTCAATCTGGAGTGATAGCTGGCTATCAGCGGCATCATTCCAAGACACAACCCGCGTGCTTATCAACGCCGCAACAAGTGGACGTGCCGACCATCTACACGGTCTAAAAGAAAACGTCATTATCGGACGCAAGATTCCAGTAGGAACTGGAGCGGAACTGCCGGTGATTGAAGACGATTTCGTTTCGGACATCGTAGAGGATGCTGAGCTAGCGAGTTAGTTCTCGCTAGCCAAAGGCTAGATGTAAAAATACCCCCATCTTCATGGGGGTATTTTGATAAGGAAACTAGCGACGGTACTGTGTTCTATCCGACCGCAGCTGGCTTTGTCGAGCAGATCCAGTGTGAAGTGAAGGCGCGCTTCGGGTAACGGTAACCTTTAGTTCGGGCTTCGGTTGCGAAACTACTTTTGTAGAAGGTGTCGTTGCTTTTTTTGCAGGAGACCTTGTCTTTTTTGGCACTTTTTTGAAGTCTGAAATGACGCGTTTTTTAGCAGTAGCATGCTGTGGGGTATGTGCTGCGTCGGGACTCGATTTGGTTGCTATGGTCTTTATGGGTCGGTTATCGGTACTGCTCTGTGAAGTGTGCTTTTGCTTGTTTGGGGTATTACGACGTGTTTTTCTGCGAGTATGTTGCAGTAGTACTAGTAGGATCGCAATATTATAAAGTAAAAATATGGGTGCTGCAATTAGCAGGCTTGTGGTCATATCCCATGCAAATGGCACGAGTACACTCACAAAAAGGCTGGCGAGTAACACCCACTTTTCAGCTTTTAATAGCATCGACGGCTTGAGTGGATGGATGTGATCGATAAAACTAATAATAAGAGGAATTTGGAATGTGACGGCAAACACAGTCAGGATGTTGGCGACAAGGTTAAGGTAGCTATCGGCCGAAATGAGCGATTCCAAACCATCCATTTGAAATCCTGAAAAGAATGCCAGCGATAGCGGTAATATAATGATGAAACCAAATAATATGCCGAGTATTGCAAGAATAAATGATGCAGCAGAAGTAAGTAGTACGCGTTTACGTGAAATCCTGCTATCGACTGCAGGCCGAATAAACATCAATACATGATAGGTGATGGCCGGAATGAGTGCTGCTAAAGCCCCAATCGTTGAGAAGCGAAGAATAAAAGAGAAACTTCCAGATGGAGCTGTGTAATAGAGCGGAGCGTCTAGTGGTTTTTGTAGCACCATGAAGAGGGGCTCACGGAAGCCGTATATTGCAACACCACCAGCAATAAATGCGAGAAGGCAAACGAATAAGCGCCAGCGAATCTCACGTAAATGTTCAGATAATTTGGTTGGCTGTTGCGGGGGATTATTACGATTTTTTTTCACCCGCTGCGTCCCAAGTGTTTACTATTTCTTAGCTTTTTTAGCAGGTTTAGCTTCGTCGGTCTCTTTATAGCCCTTTTTAAATTCCTTTAATGACTCACCAGCGCCACGAGCTAATTCTGGTAGTTTTTTGCCACCTACAAACAGTAAAATGATAATCAAAACGATGATAGCAATGATTTCTATTTTGCCAAATCCCATGTTAGTTCCCCTCTTTATTTAGTTATGGTCATTTTAACAGGATAAGCGGTATTTCACAAGATTTTTTACGGGTTATAGGTATAAAGATACTTGCCAACTGTTGTATAAAGCATGTATAGTAATTGAAAAGGTAAAAAATAAACAGTAACTATGAATGCTAAAACTATTCTACAAACACTTGAAAAACAAGATATGGACAGGAGGGACTTTTTGAAATACAGCGGCATGTTTGTGCTCGGTATTGTAGGGTCACGTACATTTTTAGGTATGTTTTTGCCACAAGAAGTTCAGCTGAAACCTAACGTACAGTCTAATGAGTCGCGGGGCTTTGGTAGGAGTCGATACGGAGTATAGCCTATGGCTGATCAACGACTGCCGTATGTGGATGGCGATGATGGCGACTGGGGTGACATTCTTAACCAGTTCTTAGAAAAAGAACACTACAATACATCTTCGAATAATCCTGCAAACGGGGGGCACCAAACAGTTACTATCCGGGCTGGTGAAGCTGCAGCTGGTAAGGCCCCGTTAAAGTTCGATCCAGACGGCACACTACTGGCAGTGCCCGAAGCCGGTGCGCTTGAGGTTGAAGGTGAGCATATATATTATTCTGGCAAGGGTACCGGGACGACCCGACGCGTTCTTCCTGGCTATGATTCAGCTGGTTCGGCGCCAGGTGATATGTACTATCGCCGTGCCGACAATGGGAATTTAGAATCGCTCGCCATTGGTACGCCAGGCTCAGTTCTCACCGCAAATGCTGACAGTGAACCAGAATGGGCGGCCCCTACCGGAATCTCTCGTTCAATTAATAACGTCAGTACGAATACTGCTGCTGGATCCACGCCACGTACCGACTACGTGTATAATGTAACCGGATCAACAACGATTACCTTGCCAGTCGCTGGCACTGCTATGACAAACCAATACACTATACGAAATGCAGGCACCTCACCGGTCACTATTGCCACGACTGCTGGTAATACTATTAACGGTGCTGCGTCGCCATTAATCTTACAATTCCAAAATTCGAGCGTTGATTTAATAAGCGACGGTAGTGGTAGTAACTGGAGTATCGCATAATGGCGTACTTTGAACGGTTTGATATTAATAACCAAACCGGTACATGGGGCTACGCATCAGGCGCTACAGGCACCGTGTCGTTATCGGGTGGCAAGCGCGTACTTCAGATTACCGCTATTGCACAAGGCAGCCCTGGGGCGCTAACCATCAACGGAGGAGACTCGATAAGCCTGCCGTATGATCCTACCGATAAAGTATCTTCTTCAATTGAAATTAAGCCGGTCGGAAACCTTGTCGATCCAACTATTGTATTTTCGGGTGGCGTTAATGCCTATTTTATTGAGTACGTCAGCTAAGAATGATACAGTAAGTACCATCTATGGGCTATAAAACGCACGGTGGTGGAAGCGGGGGGACTGGTGGTAGTGGCGCGCATGGTGGCGCAACGTCATTAGAGATTTTCGATTCTGTCGGAAGTCTTAATGTAAGTGTTAACTCCAGTGATATCATCGGTACGCAGAGTTTAAGTGAAGTATTTGAGCTTTCATACGGTGCGGCTGAAACGCTTAATCAGCAAACGGTGGCGAGCTCATTACGAATACCCGTGCAAGGCGATGCACTAGCGACTCCTACTACCCAAAGTCTTTCTACGATTACATCGTATTCAGCCGAAACAAATGGTGGGCAAACTACGCAACAAACATTTGATGCAAATGTTCGCTCAAATGAAACCAACCCGGCACCACTGGAGGCGTACCTGTCAACGCTGTCAGTATATCGTGCTGAGACAAACAACGTGCCAACGGATGCAGTATCGTTCATCGCCACAGCCCAACCGTATGCCGATAGCGTTGTGTCTAACACCAACTGGACCAATCCTAACAATGCGCTTGGTGATACCACAAGCACATCAGCAACACTTTCGGCCACATCCAGTGGTCTTGGCGGACTTACGTCAAATACAGTGAACGGTACGTTGATTTTATCGTTCCCTGATTTATTTACACCAGGAACAATAGATTTAACGTTATATTCAATTTCTCAGGTAACGATATCATTTGAATACTCCCAGGTTGCCGGCAGTGGTTTGGGTAACTCTTCAACTCGTGTCGTTGATTACTCGTTAAATAATGGATCGTCATGGATTAACGTTATGGATACCGGGTCTGCTCAAGCAAAAACAATTGCCACATATACGATTACCCCGCAAGTGACGGGAGGTTGGTCGCAGCTCAACAATCTTCAAATGCGTTGGACGGGTTCAGTAGTGAGCGGCATAGGTAGTGGCTCGACTACTTCAACCAACTGGTTTAGGGCTTGGGCAACAGTTACCGCGAGCTATACCCCATAAAGCAATTGAATTTGATATAGCCTATGCTAAAATGGGAAGCAATTATGAATAACTCAAACGAAACAACAGGCAACATGATTGGTATGCACCAGTTTACTGCCTACGAAGGTGATATTACAAAGAATGATAAGGGCGAAATCACGAATAAAAAAGTGTATGAATCGCCAGTGTATAAAAATATAATCGTTAACACTGGAAAGAATCTTACACTTGATCGCCTATTTGGGCTTTCGAGTGCTGTGGCTATTACGTCTGTAGGTGTTGGAACTGATTCAACCGCTGCAGCCGTTGGTCAGACGCAGCTAAACCCAACCGTCTCGGGAAGTGTATTCATCCAAACAGCAGATGGCGGTACTTCACGAACCGGGCAGGTGGTTACCATTACTTCCACATTTGGAACCGGCGTAGCTAACTTCACCTGGAACGAAGCAGGACTATTCAACGGAAACAGCAACGGATCAAGCGTTATGTTTAACCGCGTTATTATTGGGCCGTTCAGTAAATCAAGTGCGGTAAGCATCGTTTACCAAACGACCGTAACGCAGAGCTAATGTTGGCGTGAGGTCACGCGAAACCAATATACGTTTTATTCATACCCCAGCAATTGTTTGGGGTATTTTTTTGATTGTTGTTATTCTGTTTTTGGTAGCGATGTGTGGTCATTCAGTGTTTGCGGCATCTCAAAAAGGCTTAACAGTGTCACCACTCAGAACTGAGCTTACGGTTGAACCTGGGAGGTCTGTGACGAAAGAAATGCGTGTTACGAACCGTTCAGATCAACCTATTGAAGTATCAATGAGTGCAAAGGTGTTCAAGACTGTGAATGACCAGTACGACTACGCCTTTATCGATAGGCAGAACGACGGCGGAGAGCCGGGTGACTGGGTGCGTTTTGAAAATCGCACCTTCACGTTAGCTGCAAATAAAAGCACGCTGCTAAGGTATCAACTCGCGGTACC
>JALRDS010000049.1 GCA_023259925.1 Candidatus Saccharimonadia bacterium | reverse complement strand
AAGCAGGCTACAGTAAGGGAGATGACGATATGTGGCATAAAAACTCGAAGGAGTAGGCATATCTAGTGATCATTACAATTCTAGGTAATGCAGTATTTCAATAATTAGCAGTAACACGAAGGGAGATGCAATGAGCGTACTAAACGATAAAAAGATAGCCTTACTATCAGCTAACGGATTCGAGGATAGTGAACTACTACAGCCCTTAGAGGCAGTAAAAGATGCAGGAGCCGTGGTAGAAATAGTATCTGCAGAAGCAGGTAAGATTACCGGAAAAAACGAATCAAGTGTATCGGTTGATAAGATTGTTGATGAGGTTTCTGCAACTGATTATGATGGACTTCTATTGCCTGGTGGCGTACTGAATCCGGATATAATGCGGCAGAATAAAACTGCAGTAGCTTTTGTAAGACAATTCTTTGAACAACATAAGCCAGTGGCTGCAATATGCCATGCCCCATGGCTGCTCGTGGAAGCTGACGTTGTGGGTGGGCGAACGCTTACTTCGTGGCCGAGTTTACGAACAGATATTACGAATGCCGGCGGGAAATGGGTTGATGAAGAGGTGGTTGTTGACCAAGGGCTTGTGACCAGCCGCAATCCAGATGATTTATCTGCATTCATAAGTAAAGCAATAGAGGAGTTTGGCGAAGGTAGGCACGAAGGGCAAACTTCGTAGTAACGAATATTGAAGGAGATTTTATGCAGAACAGTATTACCGCTACTATTTTAGTATGCACTCTCAGTCCATCGCCAAAAAAGTCATCTAGTGAATTAATTGCCAAAGAGCTAGCTGATGAATTCGAAAAGCACGATGTGGCATGTAACATTATTCGAGTAGCTGACTACCGTATAAAGTTTGGCGTTGAAAAAGATATGGGCGATGGTGACGAGTGGTCGAGTATTAGAGAACGTGTAGTTGGGTCGGATATACTGATTATTTCTACTCCAATTTGGATGGGGCAACCTTCATCGGTAGCGAAAATGGTACTCGAACGACTCGATGCAGAACTAGCAGAATTTGATGACGACGGCAGGCCGCTAATGTATGGAAAAGTAGCAAGTGTTGCCGCGGTTGGGAACGAGGACGGGGCGCACCATACTTCGGCAGAAATTTTTCAGGCACTCACCGATGTGGGCTTCACAATCCCGGCCGGCGGGCCAACCTACTGGGTGGGTGAAGCAATGGCATCTACCGACTATCAAGATCTAGCACACAAGCCACAGAAAACGCAACATACTACAAAAATAGTTGCAGTAAACAGCTTGCATTTAGCGAGATTACTAAAGCAGCATAACTACCCGGTATCCTAATGATACTTAGTGCTTTATGCGGCTTTAACGTATAATTCTAGCAGTGTTTGCTACAGAATCTACTGACATTTTATATGCACGGGCGGATGAGCTGGGTTTGAAGCCTAGTAAGCTCAACGAATACGGGCTTTTAGAAATAACAACTTATAGTGGTGCTAAGCAGTACATTTTCCATTCAAAAACTGCGCTTAATTCGCAACTCTCAAGCTACCTGGTTTCGAACAAGCATACAACACGTCAAATTTTAGAACAGCATAACTTTCCTAATATCCCCTACTGCTTGCCTAAGACACAGAGGGACCTGCGTGACTTTTTTATAAAGCACCAGCTCGTAGTCGTGAAACCTACCTACGGCCATGGGTCGCATGATGTGCGCATGATTGATGATGTAGCGCAGTTAGATAATCTTGATATTACTACTATTGTTGCCGAGAAATTCATAGAAGGCCAGGAAGAACGCTACTTAGTACTGAACGGCCAAGTAATCGCGGTTCACCAGAAGTTGTACGACGGGCCAATTAATTCAGCAGAAACGTTACGGCGAGTTTCATTGAAGTCAAATACGTGGCATAGCGAACGCACGCGCATGGCAGTTCAGATTGCTCAGGTATTTAGATTACGGTTTGCAGCTGTCGATTTTATAGTAATGAGCGATGGAACTTTTGTAGTTCTTGAGGTAAACTCCGCTCCCGGTATTGCTTGGTTCCACACACCTACTAGCGGCCCATCAGTAGATGTGGCAGGTATGTTGTTGCTAGCTATGGCGAAAGAGGCAGAAGTAGCTAATCTTTAGCTTCTGATAATGCGTTACGCATGGCGAGTACTTGCTCAAATCCAATTACCCATCCAGTCATGCAAATACTTTTATACAAGAGTGTTTGCAGCATTTCGCCCTTCTCGTTGTACACCTCGGGAAAACCTTTGAATCGGATAATATTTTGTTTGTAGCGTTTAATATGAAAATCTGCTTCTTTTACATATGATTTTTGGCCAGTGTATTTTGAAAGGAGCAAGTTTACTTTAATAAATTCCATACCCCAAAAGCTCCAAATGGAATTACCACCATACGACGCAACGGCAATTCGCACTGCCAGGAACTGGCGATGTGCTCGTGTTTCATTTTGATATTTAATCGCAAAGGGACGGGCAATGTTATGTTTATTAATGTAGGCAAGCGAACGCTGGTAGTAGCGACGTTCCTTAGTATTGGCAATATTAAGAAATCCAGTTGAGAGGACGATGAGCCAGTCGGATGAGTACAGCTGTTCTTTTATTGATTCTGGAGATAAGTCTTCAACAAAGTAACCAGGTTTTTCAAGCCAAAAGGTAGCTAAAATTGTTTGCTTAATCGCATGTAAACGGTTTTTACTTTTAGGAATAATTCCAAGTGACATCGCCAGTTGCGTTGTTTTCCAATAAATTACATTATCGTAAAACGATGATTGGCGCTTGGTGATGTCTTTCGCACCTGATAGATGAATGTCGGTGCGAATCAGTGAGGTTTCAGTGTCGAACACCATCTCGTGATATTGATTGTAAAGCTGGGTAAGCAAAGGGGTGTATTCACGTAAAAGTTCTTTCGCAGCTGGAATTGTATCAACACGCCGCTTAGGGGTAGAGTATAACTCCGCACCAGCTTTCTCTTTGTCAAGAAGTGTCGATAAGCAGTAGAGCATACCGTATAAACTATCTGATGGATAACTGTAAAAATTTATGCTTGTCGTAGCGTAACGGCCTGTTGAAACAATAGTTGTTTTTAAGTAAGGGTGCTTTTGAAATGAGCCAAGTGCAAAGGCGAGTGACTGCAGGTATACTTCCTGTCGGTTACGCCAATCATTTTTTGTAGTGTATATATTCGCATCTAAAGTAGGGTAGTAGAATATACCGAGATTACGCACGAACAATCCATTAAAATGATCGCCAGAAATTAACAGAAGTCTATTTGGGTCAAATCGCAATTGGTGAATGTCGGCAATAATGTCTGGGACGGTGCTTGATGATGACGTTGCCTGATGTAGATAGCGGGTTGATAGAATATATATCCCACATTGATACCACGCGAACAATCGCCAAAACCAATTGGAGCGTACAGTTAGTTTGTGGTTTCTATTCATAATCGTATGCGTAAGATCGCGTAGGTGAATACGGTAGGGGAGCTGAATAATAGTGAACTTACTGAAAGGGTTGGTGAAGTAGGCTACCGAAATTGTTGCAACAAAAAAGGCCAGAATGGCTTGTATCATAGTTTCAGTATACTGTATGAACTTGCTCGGCAATTGGTAAAATAGATGTAGTATGAAACAGCAAGCTGCCGTATTAGTGGTAAACAAGTCGTCGCGAAGGAGTCAAAGATTGCTTGATGATATTGCTGCTGCATGCCAGAAATACTCAATTGAGTTACGCGCCACCTTCACGGTTTCTAAATCGGGTGATTCGCTAGAACAGGCTATGAAAAAAGCATTAGCTGCGAATGAGACGTTGATTTTAATAGGTGGCGGTGACGGAACTATCAGTAATGCCGTGGACTACGTTGCGTATACGAATAAAGAAATTGGCATTATTCCTCTTGGTACTACTAATAACTTTGCAAGAAGTATAGGCATGCCAGAGTCAATCGATGATTGCGTAAAACGAATCGCACACTCAAAAGCTAGGGAGGTTGACTTAGGTAAGATTGACAATGAGTATTTTGCGAATGCTGCAACGATAGGTGTGTCTGCAAATATTGCTTCTAATGTAACGAATCGCCAAAAGAAGTATTTTGGCAGGTTGGCGTATGGGTTGGTTGGGATGATTGAACTAGTCAAACACAAGCCATTCTATGTGCGTATTAGTGATGTTGATGCTGATATGGAAATCTCTATGGAAACCCATCAGCTGGTGATCGCGAATGGTCGGTATCACGCCGGAAAGGCAATCGCGACTGATGCAGCACTAACAAGTCGTGAGTTAGTGCTGTTTGCACTCGGGGGTCGTTCAAAGCTTGGTCTTGTGTTTAGGATGATTGATTTTTATAGCGGTAGGCGAAAAAGTATACGCCATCATTCATATGTGCTAGGCAGAAACATTCGTATTCACACCACGCCTCAGCAAAAAGTCGAGCTGGACGGTGAACTAGCGTTTACCACCCCAGTCAAACTGTCGGTTGCAGCTAAATCGATTAAGGTGCGCTATTGAAATGCGAATTGAACTACAAAAAATCAAAAACGCAGTAGTCTATCATCGTTCAGTTATGTATTTGCTCGCTGTGTTTGCGGTATTAACATCACTCTTTGGCGTACTAGCTGATGAAGTTGTTGAGGGTGACACGCTGCCCTACGATGAGGCATTGCTGCAACTGGTTCGTAGCACGGCATCATCAACACTGGATAGACTATTCGTTATTGGTACAGACACCGGAGGTGTTATTGGCGTTGCCGTGATTGGGTTGATGCTCACCGGCTACTTTTCGGTTAAAAAACGATGGAATCACATGCTATTTATCGCCTTCAGTTTAGTCGGCGCAGTGCTTTTGAATGTGCTATTAAAGTTTATTTTTATTCGTGATCGTCCTGAATTGTGGGTGCATCTTGTTGAAGAAACAAGCTACTCGTTCCCGAGTGGGCACGCTACGGCGAGCAGTGCACTTGCGGTTGCAGTGAGCCTACTTGGGTGGGGAACTCGGTTCCGATGGCTGATTGTAGCGGGTGCAACTGTGTTTACGCTGTTTATTGGGTATTCACGGTTGTATTTAGGGGTGCACTATCCGTCGGATGTTCTCGCTGGCTGGTTAGTAAGTGGTGCATGGGTGCTTGCCGTTTATTACACAATGCATCGCCCGTAGCGAAGACTAACCAGCTAACTGGCTCTGCTTGCTGCTACGCGTACTGCTTCACTCCAGCTTAAGAATGCGTGCGGAGTTGCTGCGATGTCTTGCACGGACAAGCCATGTTTAATGGCTAACGTAAGCTCGTGAATAATTTCGGCAGCGTGTGGTGCCATCACCGTTGCTCCGAGCACGGTGCCGTTTTTATCGGCAATAATTTTTACAAAGCCATCTCGAAAATCACTTGTATTTGAGCGTGCAATCATATTGAGCGGTGCCAAACCTATTTTTGTTGTGAGGTCTCGCTTAGTACAGTCATCTTCACTCAGGCCAACTGATGCAATATCTGGTGATGTAAAGGTGAGTCGTGGTGTTCCGGTGTAGTCTGGCGATATTTTTTGTTTGTTTAGCAGGTTATGAGCAGCCACTCGGCTTTCGAGCAGGGCAGAATGGGTATGCTGATTATGCCCCAGTACATCCCCGGCTGCATAAATGTGTCGTGCAGTTGTTTGCAGATATTGATTCACTTCAATGCCTTTCGGGGTGTAGCTGATGCTTGCATTTTCAAGCCCCAAATCAACCGTTGGTCGTCGACCAGTAGCTACAAGAATGTCATCTACTTGCACCGACTTTTCTACGCCACCACGTGTGTAGGTAACTTTTTTTCGAAGTGAATATTTTTGGGTACTTACTACGCGTGCTTGAGTAAGTATAGTTGCACCCTTATTCTCGGTGAGCAGGCGCTCCAGTAGCACTCCAACTTCCTCGTCTTCCTTAGGGAGCAAGCGCGAAGCCACCTCGGCTATGTATACTTTTGTTCCAAACGTAGCCATTAACTGAGCAATTTCTACGCCGATTGTTCCGCCGCCAATAATAAATAAGCTTTTAGGCGGACGAATAGCGTGCAAAATCGATCGTGGTGTTAAAAAGCCGGTGTCGGCAAGGCCTGGAATGTCTGGTGTTACCCAATGTGAGCCGGTAGCAATAATAAAATTTTCGGCCGATAAATGACGCCGGTTTACGGTGATTTCATTTGGGCTAAGGAAGTGAGCGGGGGAGTTAAAGGTGGCTATGCCTTCGTTTTCGTAAAAGCGCCTGTTGCCACCAGCGCCGGTCCGTTTGACTGCTAAATCTTTCCAGCTACGAATTGACGGGTAGTTGTAGCCGAGTGTACTTGAGCGCAATCCAAAGCGTGATCCGTGTCGAGCGTCGTCGTATAGGTGAGCAGCGTGCAGCAGGGCTTTGGTTGGTACGTCGCTCCAGTTAGGGGAGTCGCCACCAAAGGTGTCGGCTTCAATTATCGCCACCCGTTTGCCTTTTCTTGCAGTGATACTAGCCGCTGCGCTGCCGCCTGCGCCGCTGCCAATAACGATGAGGTCGTAGTCAAATTGTGGTTTTTTTGCCATACAGTTTCTCCTAAAGTACGAGTCGATGATGTTTGTATAAATATGCCGCTTCAGGGTGTATCTGCTCTAAATGATTTGCAGAAACTCGTCGTACGTCGTCTGACGTTACTTCGGGGCGGTTCTTGCACCAATCTAAAACAACAGCACATACTGAATCCGCCACCGTAGAGGCCATGCCATGTGGACTACGCACGCTCAAGCAGGCCGCTTGAATACTGGCGTATAGTTTATCTTTATCGAATTGCTCAGTGGTGCGCTTGCCACCACGTTTAACGACACCAATGGTTCGTGACTTCGTCATTAGTACATTCCTCCCCCGAGCATAGCTGGGGTGAGTACCTGATGTACGTAAATGTAAAACCCAAGAGCGAATGAGCCCGTGCCTGCAATAAACTGTAGGAAACGTTTATTTTGTTCGCGCCAGCGTTGGATGTTGCTAATCTTGTGTCCACTGCCAACTAGTCCGGTAATAACAAAGAGGGGAAGGAGAGAGATGGCGATATAGGTTACAATTCCGAACACTTGAAGCGTAGGTGAGAGCTGTGTTAGCACTAAGCTGGCAACTATTAAGGGTGCAAGTATGAACAGTAGTTCGGCAAGTATACTCACTAATCCAAGTGCGAACGCTTCGGCTGGTTCTTTGGTTGCTTTGGTTCGATCTGATAAGTAGCGAGCAAGAGAGCGGGGGAGCCAAATGGTAGTCCCCTGCTCTTTTCTGTAGTAAAAAATCCATACAGCAATGCCGAGTCCAAGTAAGAGACCGCAGGCCGCTACCCACAAGGCTAGTATGAGCGACGTAGAGCTAAGCGTAATAATCAACGATATGGTTGATAATAGCAACACGGTCATTACGAGGGCACCGAATGTAAAACTATTCGTTAGCCCGAGTAATCGGTTGTGTGACTTCTTTGCCCCAATGGTGTGACTTGAAAGTAGCGTCAACATGCTCACGCTCAATTGAAAACTGGCGTGAAGTAGTCCGGCGATAGTAACGATGACAAATGCATCTATAGTATTCATATGTTTGATTTTTAGGTATAATCCTACACTATTTATACCATAACCGTATCTGTCCATACAAAAATCGAGTTATAAACTATAAAAAGGTATTGCTTTTTTTTAAAGTTTATGCTTAAATAATATTACAAGCAAACAAAACAAACAATTAGTAAAGAAAGAAACAAATCACCATGGAAGCAAACGTAAATACAATTACAGCAAGCTGGAATATGGAACGTACTAGTGATCATTTACAGACATTTGTTACCCGTAGACTAGCTGGGCTTACTGATATTGAACTTTAGAAGTGGTATAAATATATTCAACTATATGGTTGAATGAAACAGGGTGAGAGTCATGTCCCAATGAGCTCTTGTTCGAAGAATGTATTATCAGGAGTGTCTCAATTAGCAAACTACTTCCCTTTCGGCCTCGTGTTGTGATGTAACAAGATGTCGCAGTCCGGTTATTCAGTAGCGAAGGATTGAAAGGTTGTATATACTGATAGTTATCTATGTCTAAAATGCAATCAACTCGTCATCTAAAACAGTACTTTGTCATTACGCTAATGATTGCTACTGTAACGCTTAGCTTTAGTACACTCACTACGTATCTAGCCTACCCAACGACCGAGCATCGTACCGCTGGTCAGCAATTGGCGGAGCTGCAAAAGGTAGATTTATCTCTTGACCAGGCTGAGGTAACAAAAGCGGATGCTGAAGCAATTGATGAATTATCTGCAACCGTAGAAAACACGTACACTACCCGTATGAGTATGGGCGCTGGGTTTCTTAGTATCGTCATTTCAGTGGCAGTAATTGCTGCATTGTATCGATATTTACGCCGCAATGACATTACTGATAGGCCTGTATTTGTAACCGTCTTTATAAACACTGTTGCCAGCACGTTGGTTATACTGCCATCCGTATATATAACAAAATGGCTTACCGGTATCCCTATCGACTCGCTTACAATGATATTTCTTATACTATCTATGCCACTGGCAATCGGCTTTACTGTGCTATTTACATTCTTTATAACAAAAATGACAGAGCGACACTACAACCGCTCAAATATGTAGCGGTAAGCTACCTCTGGAAAAAACAAAAAGTATTTGCTACAATCTACCAAGTAACAACGTACGGCAGCGTAGCTCAGTCGGTTAGAGCGCAGGACTCATAAGCCTGAGGTCACAAGTTCAATCCTTGTCGCTGCTACCAAAGAAATTACCTCACATTACTTGTGGGGTAATTTCTTTGAAGGGGTGTATAGGGGTGCAATATTTCATAATTTATTATATAATTACACTCACTACTCTCTAATTGAATGGAGGCATTCATGCAAGAAGATAAAACTACAACCGTTGAGCAAGTAAACTCAAACGGAGACACGGTGGAACGTAAACAAGCTAGGGGCAGTGCTACATCGGGTATTGTGGTGGCGCAGCGTATAGTATGGTTTATTGTTGGCGTTATTATTACCTTTTTGGCACTTCGAGTTGCCTTGCTACTGCTGGCTGCAAATGAAGGTTCGCCATTCGTAGACTTTGTATATGGGGTAAGTGGTTTCTTTGCATCACCATTCTACGGCATCTTTAGCTATACACCTACATATGGCAAATCGGTACTTGAATTAAGTAGCCTGGTTGCGATTGTTATTTATACGCTACTAGGATGGGGCGCCGCAAAACTATTAACACTTACTCGGCCGCACGAAGAAATATAAAGTTGCTTTTGTGACGCGTATTATTCTTGCTAGCCAGTCACCCAGGCGCAAGCAGCTGCTTGAAGCCATGGGTGTTGAGTTTGAAACTATACCAAGTAACTTTGACGAGTATCTAGATGATGGCCGTGACCCAGAGCTAGTGGCAAAAGAGCTGGCACTAGGCAAGGCGCTTGACGTTGCAGAGCGCTATCCAGAGGCATTGGTAATAGGTAGTGACACAATTGTTACGGTTGACGGCCATCAACTAGGGAAGCCTGAATCACGAGCCGATGCTTTGGGCATGCTACGTGATGTTATGCAAGCTCCGAACTATGTGACAACTGGAATTGCAGTGGTCGGTATAAAAAATAACATCCGCATAACAAAAGCGGCAACGGCAACTGTGTTGTTTAATGGCTACGATGAAGAACAGATTCAAGCTTATGTGGCTACGGATGATCCACTCGATAAAGCTGGTGGATATGCCGTGCAGCATCCATTAATTCAACCGATGCTACGACAAATTGAAGGTAGAAAGGATATTATTGTTGGATTCCCTACTGATATTGTGGCTTCGTTATTGACGCAATGCGGTGTAATGACGGAGCCACTGACTGAAGCCACTATCACTAGTATTATTCACTAGAATATTATGTGCTATACGTAGTCTGAATTGCGAACAATTTTGTAAAGTACGGCGATGTACGATGATAACTCTTCACGAGTAACGCCATCTCCGGTGTATAAGTTTGTGCGCATGTGATCACGTAATTCGGATTCAATTTGCTTTACTGTGGAGATGTAGCTGGGGTTAATTTTTACCAACTTGATTCGTGAGTCACCACCATGTGCCACTTTAAGAATAGCGCCCTTGCTCTCAAGGAGGGTTACCATGTTAGTTACGTATGGTAGTGTGGTGGAAAGTTTGCGATTAAGGTCTGATAGTCGTACGCCTTGCTCGCCGGCATCATGAATTGTACCGATGGCAAACCACTGCATAGCAGTAAGGCCGTGACGTAGTAGGTAGTCAGACACTATGCGATTGATGATACGGTGAGCGGATGCCTGAATAATACCAGATTGATACGTCGCAATCTGGGCGATATTAATATTTGATGAATTTGTTGACGCAGACATTACTTATATAATACTATAGTAAATAGTTAAGTTTGTAAAGTTAAGTAATTAGCGCTTACAGCTTGGCGACAATAATTAAATTAAAAGGAGGATTCATATGGAATCTCACAATAAAGTAGTAGTCGCAGTTGTGACACTTGCTCTTGGCTTGGCAGTCGGTGGTGGTGTTGGGTATGCGGTTGCTGGCATGAATGAGATGGATGGCGGCCAAATGGCTGATGTTTCCACATCAACAAAAGCAGCTGATCTTCGTGCAGCACTCAACAATCTTGAGTCAGAGCACGTTGACTTGGCGAGCGCAGCAACTCGAGCAGGCTTTGATGGTGATCCATCATTCGAAGCTGCAGCAGGTGCACTAAGTAAGAACACCGACGACATTTCAGCGGCAATCGCTAGTGTTTATGGTGATGATGCCGGTGAGCAGTTTAAAGAAATTTGGGCTAGTCACATTGGCTTCTTTGTAGACTACACTGTTGCTGCTAAGGCTGGTGATAAAGCGGGTATGGACAAAGCCGTACAGAACCTTAACGGTTATGTAGAAGCTATCTCGACATTCCTTAGCGAAGCAAACCCAAACCTTCCTAAAGAAGCAGTTGCACAGTTGGTAACTGAACACGTAGGTCTGCTTAAAGAGGCAGTTGATAAGCATGGCGCTGGCGACTTTGCTGGTTCTTACGATGCACAATCACGCGCTCGTACGCAAATTACCAACAAGATTGCCGACACTCTTTCAGGCGCAATTGTTAAACAATACCCAGAGAAATTCTAATTATCTACGATAATGCGTTCGGCAGGGGTGTCTCCACGAGCCCCTGCCATTACAGCGCAGAACGGTACAATAAGAATTGACATGAAGAAGGAGCATATACAATGAAAAACTCAATCATAATCGTGGCTGTTCTCGTTGTACTTGGGGTAGTCGGTGTAGCCGCTGCAAGCCAATTCAATAGCGATCAGTCTGGTTCAATGAATAATATGACTATGTCAGAAGATAAAGCGACGAAATCTAATAATATGGCGATGGGCAATCAAGACCTGACCGCTAAAAGTCAGATCAATATGGATATCGTAGATTTTGATTTTGCAATGCCTGATATCACCATTAAAAAAGGTACGACAATTACATGGACAAACCAGGACGAAGCTCACCATAATGTAGTGACTACATCCGATACTGGCCCAAAAAGTAAGCTATTGGCTACGGGTGAAAGCTATAGCTACACTTTCGAAACCGTGGGAAAAGTAACCTATATTTGCGAACCTCATCCGTACATGAAAGGAACAATTAATGTCGTCGAATAAATCTCACATCCGTTTTATTGTACCGATTCTCGCTGGAGGCTTATTAGTTGCAGTAATAAGTTTCGTAGCTGCTTATTCACTGCGTAGTGACAGTTCTGCGTCACTGGCTAATGCATCTGAATCAGCAAATTCTTCTAGTGGCCTCGGGTCGAAAGAGAATCCTCATATTGTTTCTTTGACGAAAGATCGGACTGAACCTGTTGATTTGCTTATAGACCTTGGTGACTATGTGCAGTTTAATAGCAAAGACGGCAGTGAGCACCAAATTATTGAAGGTAAGCCAACCGAAAATCATGGTCATGACGCGTATGCTGATGCTGTACATGGTGAAGAGCACGGTGAGTCTCGATCAATGCTTGACTCAGGGGTGTTCGCAGCTGATGAAGGGTACTTAGTGCAGTTTAATAATATTGGTAAGTACAATTTTCACGACAATTACAATCACGACTACGCAATTACGGTAATTGTGTACGACAAAAGTAAGAAACTTGAGGATATAAAAATAGAGTAATATGGGACGACGACATGTGCCAGAAAAACTACTACTTCACTCTCGCGTAAGCGGGAGTGGTCCTGTTGTTGTGCTGCTGCACGGTTTTCTTTCTTCCTCGGAGTATTGGCGATCAGTAGCTGCTATTTCCGAGAAAGACCATACAGTTATCGCACTCGATCTCTTAGGTTTTGGTGAATCTCCTAAGCCCCGTCGCAGCCGATATGACTATGATGATCACATTGCAAGTATTGAAGCAACGTTGCATCATCTTGGCGTAACAAAACCTTTTACCTTAGTTGGACATTCTATGGGGTCATTAATTGCGCTACGCTACGCGAGGCTATTTGAGTCTAAAGTAAGTCGCTTAGTGCTAGTAAATATGCCTGTAATGCTTGGTAAAAAGCAAGTGTACGAAGAGATTGGTAGTACAAGTTTTGCGTATCGCTACGGCCTTCGTCCATATACCCATAGGATAGCCTGGGCGATATTTCGATCATTATTTCGCTTACGATTATTGTCCGGCAAAACAGTGAAGCGTCTTCAAGAAAATGCATATTTTTTTCAGCACACTTCTTTCTCGCGCCTTCGATCATTTCAAAAAATTATTGCCGACGCAAGTGCGGACATCGACTTAGCCTCGGTGCGAGTACGGACACTGTTGCTAGCTGGTATTGATGATCGCAGTGTGTATCTTGAAAACTTAGCGCACCGTATTACGCTTAGTCCGGCAGTTAGTCTCGAGACCGTCAAAACAGGCCATCACATTCCATGCGTAATGCCGTCCGTACTTGCGAGTCGGTTGCGATCAGGAGTATACTAAAAGTACTTCCATAGCGATACACACTGACTATTCTATGTAGTAAAGCGTCCCTCCTAAGGGCTATCATTCACATCGTCTTCGGACTATCTAGCTAAAGAAACGGGCTATCATAGGACGGGCGAATCAGTACTGAATCGTTTCTTCAATAAACTATTTGGAGAATTTTACTCGTGAATGATGAAACTTTTTTAAATGAACAAGTTGACGTAGTGGCGGTATTTCGCCCCGGGCGAACCATGTGTGAGCCTATACGGTTTCGCCGCAAAAATGGGCAAGACATAACAATTACAAAAATAGGCCTACGCCACCCGGTAGCACACGGTAAACGTATGCTGCATATGTTTGATGTTACCGACGGTTGTGCTGATTACCGGCTTGAATTTGATGCTGAACGGCTCACCTGGCGCTTAACGATTGAGGCGGATAGACTATGATGGACGCGTACAATTCCGCCAAGCCTAGCGTTATGCATATAGACCTGAATAGCTGTTTTGCTACTGTTGAGCAACAGGCTCGGCCCATGCTGCGAGGTAGGCCAGTTGCAATTGTAAATCGTCGGATTGAAAATACTTCGATTATTACGTGTAGCTATGAGGCAAAGGCATGCGGGGTAACACTTGGCATGTCGATCAAGGAAGCGCGCCGGCTGTGCCCGGACTTAGTATGGCTCGAGAGTGACCCGCCAAAATATAAGTACGTGTACCATCAGCTAATGCGCATTATGAATGACTACTCGGCCCATGTGCGTATGAAGAGTATTGATGAAGGAATTATAGACTTTAGCGAAACCACTCAGGAAATCGCCCAGCGTAATCTGGTAGACATAGGGCACGAGATAAAACAGCGTTTGTGGACGGAAGTGGGCGAGGCGATGAATTGCAATGTAGGTATTGGTACGAATCGGTTTTTAGCAAAAACGGCGGCTGGGTTACGGAAACCAAACGGACTAGATGTAATAACCGTGCAAAACTTACGGCAAGTGTACGAGGCACTGAAATTAACCGATCTAACAGGCATAGCTGGCCGTATGGAGAAACGATTAAACGCGGTAGGTATCTTTACTCCTTTGCAATTTTTAGATGCCGATGAGACGGTGCTTCGAAAGATAGTGTTTAAAAGCGTAGACGGTAGTTATTGGTACAGACGACTACGAGGTTGGGAGGTGGATAAGCGAGATTTCCCGCTCAAAAGCGCCGGGCGGCAGTATGTACTCGACGGATATCGCATGCCAAAAGAGAAAGTATTGCAACGATTGCATCATCTGTGTGAGGAAACTGGTGCAAAAGTACGCTCTAAGGGAATGGTAGCGCGAGGTGTTATGGTGTACGTTCGCACATACGACTACGGCGGTTGGCACGCCAAAACAATGGCACCACTCCCCTTCTTTTCTAACGAGGCAATTTATGCGCAGGCGAATAAATTGTTTGCCGCGGCGCCTGAGGGTATTAAAATGATTGCCGTTAGTTGTTACGGTTTGCAGCCAGCGGATGCGCACATTGCTCAGCTAAGTTTATTTGGTGATGACATTGCAAAAGAACGGGCACTTACTAGTGCAGTAGATGACATAAATAGTCGCTATGGCAAGCGCGTAATTCATTCGGCAGATACACTGGGTACAGATTTTTACGTAAAAGAGCGAATCCCCTTTGGATCAACCAGATATATGGGGTGATTTTGACCTATTGAAATCCTAGGGTACAATAAGCATAACAAATAAAGAAAAGAGCAATGAAGGGCATCATGAGACACTTTTCTAAAAATCAATACAGTAGATACGGGTTTACGATAGTTGAATTACTTATTGTTATTGTAGTTATCGCCATCTTGGCATCTATTTCAGTTGTGGCATACAACGGCATACAGCAACGTGGCAGGATGAGTGCGGCAAAATCTGAACTGAATAATTTTGCAAAAGCCGTTGAGGTGGCAAGAATTAACAGGGGTACAACATTGCTTGGGGTGACGGGGGATGGTAATTCAAGCGTTTCTCAAACAAGAATGAATAACTCAATTGATGATATCTCTTCGGCGAGTGGCATTGATATTACAAGTCTTAAGAAAGGCGATCCTTGGGGAAATTACTATCGGATGGACGAGAATGAAGGTGAGTCATCGGCAACTGATTGCCGTCAGGATAGAATCTGGTCAACACAGGATCCATCGTTAATTGTTTATTTTGCAAACGTGAGTCCATCATGCACATAGGGTATAGTTTTGAATTACAGAAGCCATATCCTGAGAAAAATCTGGCGTTTACCATAGTCGAACTATTGATAGTAATTGTCGTAATTGCGATTCTTGCCGCAATTTCAGTCGTGGCCTATAACGGCATCCAGGCCAGGGCCTCCGTGAGCGAAACGGCGAGTTTTGCGAATATGGCAGTAAAAACATTGCAAGCATATAAAGCTGCTGAAGGTCAGTATCCTCAAATTTCTGGCTGCATTGGTAATGGATATATAGATCGCACCGGAGACGGAAGTCAGGATTGTCGATGGAACTATAACGGTAGCGTATGGACAGTAAGTACATCATTAAATAATTTACTTGATAAATATGTTCAAAAGGGGTCCGTGCCTGATTTTTATGCTTTAGTACCCGGTAGCGGCTACATCGGCTTGCAAGGTGCCACATATTACTACAATCCAGCAGCTACTCTAGATGGAAATCCTCAGCACGACTGGATTGTGTACGCCGTTAATGGCGACACCTGCCCAGTAGGGCCCTTTTATGAGCGAGTCAATTGGCCACACCTGGTTACGAATAGCTCTGTAACACGTTCGTACGCATTTGAAGATGACAGTGCCTGCTGGATTCCCCTACGGTAAGGAGTATTTTTATATAGATTCGGTATACTGAATCTATGAAATATATTCTCGCAGTGAGCGGCGGGGTGGATTCGGTAGTGTTGCTAGCTATGATGGCAAAAAAACATGAGCACCAGGTGATTGTTGCTCACTTTGATCATGGGATTCGTGAAAATTCTGCGGCAGATGCACGTTTTGTTGAGGCGCTCGCAAAATTCTATCGGTTACCATATGAGACAAAGCGTGTAGAGCTGGGGCCAGGTGCGAGTGAGGCCGCGGCACGTGAGGCGCGGTACGCCTTTTTGTTTGAGCTCGCAAAAAAATACAGCGCAAAGATTGTCACTGCACATCATCAAGATGACGTAATTGAGACAATTGTAATAAATATACTACGCGGGACTGGCTGGCGAGGACTCGCCGTGCTAAATAATACTGAAGTGATTCGACCATTACTCAACCGTCGAAAACAGGAATTGTATAGCTATGCCCTGCAAAGCAAATTGGAATGGGTAGAAGATGAGACAAATGCAACCGATGCGTATCTACGAAACCGCATCCGTTCGAGGGTATCTACACTGAGCGAAGCAAGTAGGTTGCGGCTATTTGACTTATTTACCTCACAAAAACGTCTTATGGCAGACATTGATAGCGAAACTTTGAAATTTAACACCGGTTCACGCTACTTCATGACAATGATTGACGTGTCAACGGCCCAGGAGTTGCTGCGAGCCACATTGAAGCGGCAGGGTTTGTCACTCACTCGCCCACAACGTGAACGGTTACTGCACGCTATTAAAACTGCAAAGCCTGGGACTATATTTGAAGCTGGTCAAGGGGTTTATGTTCGATTTACCAACCGTGAATTCATTGTCAATTCACCCCTATAACTGTTATATTTATAAGAGTGACTTTTAATGACTTACAGCATTAGACCGAATCGATAAGAAAGGATACAGAAAACAATTTATGGCTGCAAAAAAACCACCTTCCGGAAAAAAGATGGGAAATATGGTGCGACTGGCACTCTTTTGGATTATTTTAGTTGCTGGAACACTAGGAGCGATAGCTCTTACGTCACCGCGTGAGAACTTAAAAGAAGTGCCATTCTCGAGTGTTATTAAACGCGCAAACGACGGTGAGATTGCTAAGCTACAGGTAGAAGGCGACAACATAAAGGTAACTCCAGACGGACAAGACGAGCCAACGCAAAAAACAATCAAAGAGGCTGGCTCAAGTATTTACGAGCAAGGTTTAAACACTGATGCAGATGTAGAAGTGTCGGTATCTAAGCCATCTGAAGCTGGTAACGTAGTATGGAATATTTTAGGTATTTTGCTGCCGGTTCTTCTTATTGGTGGATTATTTATATTCATGATGCGTCAGGCGCAAGGTCAGAACAATCAGGCAATGGGCTTTGGAAAAAGCAAAGCAAAGCTATACGGCTTAGATAAAGAAAAAGTAGTATTCGCTGACATTGCTGGTAACGAGTCGGCGAAACAAGATCTTGAAGAGGTAGTGGACTTTTTGAAGCATCCGAAAAAGTACCAACAACTTGGTGCGAAGATTCCGAAAGGTGTGCTACTTGTGGGACATCCTGGTACTGGTAAAACAATGCTTGCACGTGCCGTGGCAGGTGAGGCGAACGTGCCATTCTTTAGTATTTCTGGTTCTGAGTTTGTTGAAATGTTTGTCGGTGTGGGCGCTAGTCGTGTGCGCGATCTGTTTGCGAAAGCTAAGAAAAACGCTCCGGCGATTATTTTCATTGACGAAATTGATGCCGTTGGCCGCAAGCGTGGTAGCGGAATGGGCGGTGGCCATGACGAGCGTGAACAGACACTTAATCAAATTTTGGTTGAGATGGACGGTTTCGAGACCGGCACTAACGTGATTGTGCTCGCGGCAACTAACCGTGCTGATGTGCTCGATCCAGCCTTGCTACGGCCGGGCAGGTTTGATCGCCGCACTAATATTATGCTTCCAGAACGACGCGACCGTGAGGCAATCTTGAAGGTGCATTTTAAAAATAAACCAACTGACCCAACAGTGAATCTAGATAAGTTAGCCGCTAAGACTGCCGGAAGTAGTGGGGCTGATTTAGCAAACATCGCCAACGAAGCAGCAATTATTGCCGCTCGACGAAACGCAAAGATGATTTCAAACAAAGATTTAACTGAAGCATTTGAAAAAGTAGCGATTGGTCCTGAGCGTAAAGCCAAGGTGATGAATGAAAAAGAACGTGAGCTCACTGCCTATCACGAAGCAGGCCATGCAATTGTGGGTCATATCCTGCCCGATTCTGATCCGGTTCACAAGGTAACCATCATTCCGCGCGGTGGTACCGGGGGTGTTACGTGGTTCCTGCCGCCTGAAGATAAAAGTTATACCAACGTGTATGAATTTAAAGATATCCTAGCGCGTGCAATGGGTGGCCGTATAGCTGAAAAAATTAAATACGGTGACGACGGAATTACTACTGGTGCAGGTAGTGACCTTCGTAAAGCTACTGAAATAGCCCGCGATATGATTATTGAGCAGGGTATGGGTAAGGCGTTACGCGATCAAGTGTTCCACGAAGACAACGGCGGTATGGTGTTCGATAAAATTACTCACGAGCGCCCTTATAGCGATGATACGGCGAAACAAATAGACCAAGAAGTAGAAGCGCTCATTAAAGAGGCAGCAAAGCGTGCCGAGACAGTTATTAAACACAATATGAAACATCTCGATGCACTCGCCGCTGCGCTTCTTAAAGAGGAAACGATTGAAGAAAGTATCGTGAACGATGTATTGAAGGATGCAACGTTGCCGAAAGAGGTTATGCTACACGCATAAAATCGCTATATGGGCCGATTCCAGAGTGTTGTGTCAAGGGCGAACCGCAAACTGACTGTGCAGTTTGCGGCAGCTCTTTTATCTATTTCCCTGATGGCCTCAATGGTGTTTGGTATAGTGCGCATTCGCTTGCTCACAAATACGTACTACGAAACCTACCCAATTGGTCTCGATGCATATAATGCAGCGTTCCTGCTGCCAGACTTTATGTACTTCATTTTGGTATCTGGCGCGCTAAGCGTTACGTTTATACCGGTGTTTAATCAGCGTATGGCGAGTGGTAATAAGAAGTCGGCTTGGGAGCTATCAACTAGCCTGACGAACCTACTAGCCTTGGCTACATTAATTGCCAGTTTGGTTATTATTATTTTCGCAGAACCGTTAATGAATTATGTTATTGCTCCAGGACTCAAAGAGACTGGCTCAGCACTAGCTGTGTCGATGATGCGGGTGATTGCAGTGAATCCATTCTTGTTTGCGGTTGCTACCGTGATTGCGAGTATCCAGCAGGCACTCGGTAGGTTTACCTTTTACGCGTTAGCCCCAATTTTATATAACATTGGTATTATTATTGGAATCTTCTTTTTCACGAATGGCATAACGATCTTTGGCTGGCAGGTGTTTGAGGGTGGAATAATGGGTGTAGCATTAGGGGTTGTGCTTGGTTCGATATTACAATTGATTGTTAGCTCAATTGGGCTTATTGGCCTCGGTTTTGATTACAATTTTAAAATTTACTGGAAAAATAAAGGTTTTCGAAAAGTGCTGAGTTTGCTACCTGCTCGTTCACTCGATCAAGGAATGGATTACGTTGTAGGAATTGTAGAGACTAATTTGGCTTCACGTATGGCAGCGGGTACGTTGACCGCATATAACTATGCAACTACATTAATGATGGCGCCAATCAATCTTATTGGTGTGGCTATTTCTACCGCAGCATTTCCACAAATGACTGAGCGACTTGGTGAGGGGAGGCCTGACCTATTCAAGTCTGAACTACGATCGGTGCTTCGCGTCATTATTTGGCTAAGCATGCCAGTAGCCGCGATCACTTTCTTTACACGTGGCTACGTGATTGGATTTATCAAGAATGAGGGTGACGTGTTGATGGCTGGGTTGCTTGGGGCGCTTGCGAGTATTATATTTTTCCGTTCGGTATACTATATTGCTGCACGCAGCTTTTATGCTCAGCAAGATACCAAAACACCACTCTATATTTCGTTCTTTGCCATTGGCCTTAATATTGTGCTTGCCATTTGGTTTACTTCAGTATTGGACATGGGTGCGTATGGCTTGGCGTTAGCCCAGTCAATCATGGCTGCAGTTGAGGTGGTCATTCTATTTGCTGTTATGTCGATACGGTTAAACGGGTTGTTTAATGCAGAGTTTTGGAGCGGTGTGTGGCGCATGATTTTCGCGACAGGTTTAATGTCGGTTGTTACATATGCCTTGGTCGTGCTCATTCCATTTCAGGTTGGTGCTAACTCCAGTTTTTATGTAGCATTTCCTAAATTTGCATTTATTGCAGGCGTGAGCCTAGCTGCCTATTTGCTATTTAGCAGGGTGTTACAGTTAAAAGAGGCAAAACCAATTATTGCAATGGCTGTGAGATTTGTTTCTGGAGGCGTAAAAGTATGACGAAGAATAATATCAGAAATTTTTGTATCATTGCCCACATTGATCACGGTAAGTCAACGCTTGCTGACAGGCTACTAGAAATAACCGGTACTGTGAATAAAAGGGATATGAAAAGCCAGCTCCTGGATAGTATGGATTTGGAACGTGAAAAGGGGATTACGATTAAGCTAGCTCCGGTGCGAATGCAGCATGGTGAATATCAACTAAATCTTATTGATACGCCCGGGCATGTTGACTTTAGTTATGAGGTGAGCAGAAGCCTTGAAGCATGTGAGGGTGCCATTTTAGTGGTCGACGCGAGCCAAGGTATTCAGGCCCAAACACTTGCTAATGTCTATCTTGCAATGGAAGCAAACCTAACAATTATTCCGGTACTCAATAAGGTGGACTTGCCCGCTGCAGATGTACCACGAGTGACCGCTCAAGTGATTAATTTACTTGGCTGTGAAGAATCTGATATTTTAAAAATTAGTGCAAAGACTGGTGATGGGGTGCCTGAAGTGCTATCTGCTGTCGTAGATAGAGTAGCCCCGCCGAGTGGCAATAGTAACGAAGCCACGCGAGCGTTGATTTTCGATAGTTACTACGACGACTACCGTGGCGTTATACTGTACACACGAACAGTAGATGGCTCAATCAAGAAAGGCGACACAATAGAGATGCTAGCAACCGGAGCTCATGGTTTAGCGCTTGAAGTAGGTGCACTGCAGCCAACCATGAAGTCAACTGACTCGCTGGCTACTGGTGAAATCGGTTATATTGTTACGAACTTAAAAACGACTCGAGACGCGAAAGTTGGCGATACTATTACCGTTAAGCGACACCACTCTGATTCACCGCTGCCGGGTTATCAAAATGTTCGTCCATTTGTGTACGCTGGGTTTTTCCCCGTTTCGAATGAAGACTATAACGACTTAAAAGACGCCATAGAAAAACTGGCTATGAGCGACTCTGCTTTGCAATTTGAGCCGGAAAACTCACCAGTATTAGGCTTTGGTGTTCGCATTGGATTCTTAGGGCTGCTTCATATGGATATTATCCGTGAGCGCCTCGAGCGCGAGTATGATCTTGATTTAGTGGTAACGAACCCTAGTACTGACTATCAAATCACCATGACGGATGACGAAGAGCTGAGTATAAAATCGGCTTCTGATTTACCGCTCGTAACAAAAATTACTGAGATTCGTGAGCCCTGGATTAAGGGCGAAATTGTGGTGCCGACGGAATATATTGGAGCAGTGATTCAGTTGATCGTATCGAAACGTGGACTCCAGAAGAACTTAAGTTACATAGATGAACGTGCCCTGATTAGTTTTGATGCACCCCTAGCCAACTTACTCACTGACTTCTATGACCAATTGAAATCTGTTACGAGCGGCTACGGGAGCTTTAACTATGAACTTAGTGGGTATCGCGCAGAAGACTTAGTGAAGGTTGATTTTTATGTTGCAGGTGAAATTGTTGATGCATTAAGTGTGATGGCTCACCGCTCTGAAAGCGTAAGCTTAGGCCGCGAGACAGTTAAAAAGCTCAAAGAGGTTATTCCCCGCCAAAACTTTCAGGTAAGTTTGCAGGCCGCAATAGGTGGAAAGTTTATTGCTCGTGAGGATGTGAGTGCCTATCGTAAAGATGTGACCACAGGCCTTTACGGTGGCGACGTTTCTCGTAAAAAGAAAGTTCTCGCAAAACAAGCCAAAGGTAAAAAGCGCATGAAGCGGTTCGGAAAAGTTGATATCCCCTCTGAGGCATTTACCGTTATGCTAAAGCGCGACTAGCTAGACGCGTCTTTAGGGGGTGGTACGTGGTTTGGAATTAATTTCCAAAACCGAAGTGGAGGGGTGAGCCCCTCCTCATCATTTGCGGTTCGGTAAAGTCGATATCCCGTCTGAGGCTTTTACCGTTATGCTGAAGCGCGACTAATTTTTTAATTGAATAGTTAGTGTATCGAGCAATGGTTGTAGAATTTGGTGGGTTGACTGCGCAAGACCAGGCCAGAACCAATGTGCTTCCGCCGAGATAATATAGGTAGCCCAGCCGGCGCCTATTACACTGAAAAATAGGAGAATCGTAATAGCGGTAATTGACTTGATATATGTAGGTACACGGCGAAAACTGAGACTAAAAGCTTGAATCAATACCGCGCCGGCGAGTGGAAGTAGTGGTAGCAAGTAACGTCCATTAATCGCAACGGGCACGCCTGTTTTTAAGTACGAGCCATATAATTGATAGATAAGAATACCACAGTATAACGTAGTGAGAAGAACTGTTAGCAGTAAGAGCATAGATATCTTGCGATTGACTAACAGTTGGTAGCCAAGAAACAGGGCGCCTATTACTGAGAAGATAATATATCCATTGAGAACAAGTAAAAATGGTTGCTTTGTTTGGAAACTATTTGACTTGCCGGCTACAGCAAACGTGAGTCGCTGAGCCATGCCTGGTAGCCAGTCACGAGTAATATAGAGTGGTATTGATTTTGGCTGAAAGTTTGAATCAAGGTTTTGCGCAAGTTGTTGGTTTCTATTCCATGGCCCGTATGCAGTACACGCTTGTTTGGAGAATACATCATCACATCTCGGGAATGGAGTGCCGTAGCTTATAAAGTTTGTTACATAATGGGCAGAAAAGAAAATACCGAGCATGCCAAATATACTGAGGGTTATTTTCGCGTTTTTTGAAAGTGCTTTCGTGCCTGCGTAAAACCGATGCAGTAGCCGACTGAACGGCTGCGATAGTTTATATCGTGTAAATAGAACTAACGCTATAGTCCATAGAAAGAAGCCTACCGCCAGCGGCAGGAATGCGTTTTTGACTGGCAACCCAATCAATACGAAGAGCGCTAGAAGCCATGTTTCTTTAGCTGGAAATTGTTTGTATTGTTTGACATGTTTTGTCATCCGAATGGTCAGTAAGCAGCATATAGCTACAATTAGCAGTAACAAGCTGTCGTAGTTTATTTGTGCTGCAAGCATAGCGAATGTTGGAATAAACATGAAGACGGCTAAAGTCAGGTTTGACACTCGACGAGACGCGCCTGCCTCTTCTAAAAAAAGTCTGTAGATAAAGAGTGATCCAATAATAAAACCAAGGCTGATGAGTCGTAGAACGATAATAACTACCTCGATTGGTAGCTGCATTGTAACCAGAATTCGGTAGGGCCAACTGAGTAGATAGTGGAACAAGTAAGAAGGGTCGGCAGTTGCGGCGCCATACTGGGCCATGTTCGAATTAGTTTCGATGCCATAAGGGATAAGACTGGTACTATAAATTTGTATGAGCCCTAAGTGAAACTCTTCATCGAATGCCATGGGGTATAAACTGGCGAGCAGCATCCATAGAACACCTATGAGGAAAAAGCCAAGCGATGCATAAAAGAAATAATTTGTACCTAAGAATGCATAGAACTTTGTACTGAGAATAGAAAGTTGTTTCACTACTTGCAGTATAGCAAATGATAGAATAGGGTATGGATTTAGAAAAGCTTGTTAACAACTACGAACCAAACGAAGCAACAGTTTCTTTAGTTCGCTCCTCAAGAATCGCGCTACTTGTTGGTATTGCAGGTGCCGGCAAAGATACGATAAAACACGAGCTATTAAAAAGTACAGACTTTGCAGACATTGTTTCGCATACTACTAGGCAGCCACGAATGAATAATGGCATTTTAGAGCAAGATGGCAGAGAGTATAACTTTATATCTCTCGATGAAGCTCGATACTTAATGCAGGAAAAAGCGTTTGTGGAAGTGAAAAGTGTTCACGGAGATACGTTGTACGGTACAACGGCTGCAGCAATTAAAGTAGGCCAGGATGCAGGTAAGATTTCAATTACCGATATAGACGTACAAGGTGTTGCTGAATATAAGCAATTGTCACAGCGTATAGTAGCACTGTTCATTCTACCGCCGAGCTATGAAACATGGCGTGAACGTTTGGCAAAACGGTATACTACAGCCGAAGCGTTCGAAGCTGAGTGGCCAAAGCGACGCAGTAGTGCAATTAAAGAGCTGGAATCAGCATTACGCGTACCATACTATCATTTTGTTATTAATGATGATTTGCAGAGAAGTGTCGCCTCGGCCAGCGAGATTGCTCATGCTTCGGACCATTTTCGTAGGGAAGATGATGAGGCGCGATTGGTAGCGCGAGATATTTTGGAAGAGCTGAAGGCTCGCCCCTAGCACTCATTTGACCAGAGTGCCAATTATTCGCTATAATTGACTCTATGACAGAGCGTCAAATTGCAATCTTAACGGCAATCATTGAACAGTATGCGGAAGTAGCGGTGCCGGTTGGCAGTGTTACGCTTGCTAAGCTATTCAACGTGTCGAGCGCAACAGTCCGTAGTGAAATGGCAAAGCTAGAAGAGCTTGGGCTAATTGCGCAGCCACACACGAGTGCGGGGCGTATCCCTACAGACAAAGGCTATCGCTTTTATGTGAATTTGTTAACTAACAGGGCAGATACCGTTGATGAGCTTGATCGTAGCGCGAGGGCGATTGAGGCAAGGGTATCGACTCACGGTACAAGATCTGACAGGGCAATTCGTTCTGCGGTGGATAGTCTTGTGGATTTGACACAGAATTTAGGACTAGCCACCATTGGTGACGAGTTATACATAAGCGGCATGGGCAATCTGTTCAGTCAGCCAGAATTTTTGCAGGGGACTAACGCGCAGAGTGTTGCACGCTTGCTCGACAACCTTGAACCGTGGCTAAGAGAAGCAGCACCGAATGAGCCGCTGAATGTATTTATTGGAAGCGAGAATCCAATCGGCAAGAGTAGTGGCGCAACGCTCATAATAAGTAGGTTTCGATCACCGTATTCTGATCGAAGCTACATAGGAGTGCTTGGCCCAACCAGGCAAAGCTACGCAAGGGTAATGCGTTTAGTGCGTCAAACCGGCGCAATGCTAGAGGAGGTTTTATAGTATGGAAATTATTACTGCACTAACCGATGGGATTGTTCGGATAATTGGTGCAATTGTAAGTGCGATTGTTACGATCATTTCAGCAATCGTAAATGCAATTATTAGTTTAATTAATGGAATTTTGGGGATGTTTTAACAATGGCTAAAAGTAAAAAGCAGGAAGAACTAGAGCAGCAAGTAGGAGAATTAACGCTCGACTTGCAGCGCACGCGAGCTGATTTTGAAAATTACAGAAAGCGTGTTGAGCAAGAGAAAGAGATGTCTCGTGCTTCGGGCCGTGCTGGCGCAATTATGAAGCTACTTCCAGTTGTTGATAACATTGAACGGGCGATTTCACATATGCCTGAAGAGTTGGCTGATAACACCTGGGCTAGTAGTGTGGTTAAGCTGAGTAAGAATCTTGAAAAGTCACTAGCGGACATGGGAGTTGCTCGCATTGAAGCGACTGCCGGAACAGTATTCAATCCTGACTTGCACGAAGCGGTGCAATTTGACGAAGACGCAGAAGGTGAGAACGAAGTGATTGCCGAGGAACTCCAGTCAGGTTACAAGGTTGACGGCGTAGTGATGCGCCCAAGTATGGTGAAGGTGACGCGAAGCTAACCATATTTATTGAACGGTGCTACACTAAAAATATATTCATCAGTGCTAAGGAGAGCTATGACTTCAGAAGCAGCCATTACGGTAAAAGGACTTAGAAAGTCATATGGTAAAAACCAAGTTCTTCGCGGGGTTGATTTAACCGTTAAGCGCGGCACAATGCTGGCGATATTAGGGCCAAACGGTGCGGGTAAAACGACTACAGTTCGTATAATGAGTACGCTACTTGGCTTCGATGCGGGTACCGTAACAATAGAGGGGCACGATGTTGCCCTGTCCCCTGATAAGGTGCGGGCGGTGATAGGTCTTACTGGACAATCCGCTGCTGTAGATGAAATCCTAACTGGCCGGGAAAACCTCATAATGATGGGCCAGCTTTATCGTTTAACAAAACGTAGTGCTACCTTGCGTGCAGATGAGTTGCTTGAGCAGTTTGATTTAGTCGATGCAGGGAAACGATCGGTTAAGACATACTCTGGTGGTATGCGCAGGCGATTGGATTTGGCGGTGAGCTTAATTGCAACTCCACCTATCATCTTTTTAGATGAACCAACTACTGGGCTTGACCCGCGTAGTCGTATTGCTATGTGGGACATTATTAATAGGTTGAAAGCAGACGGTAAAACCATCTTGCTCACCACTCAATATTTAGAAGAAGCCGATCAACTTGCCGACAATATTGTAGTGATTGATGGCGGAAAGGTAATTGCTGAGGGCACCGCCAAGCAGCTAAAAGCAAAAGTAGGTAAAGACCGCTTGGAGCTTACGTTCAAAAAACTTACAGAGTTCAGAGCGGGTGAACGAGCACTAGGCAAGTTAGTCGTTGATAGCAACAAAAAAGAGTTAACTGTGACATTAATTATTAATGATACCAACAAAGACGTGGCACAGGCGCTGGCTATTCTTACGAAAGAGAAAGTAAGCATTAGCTCAATGGCAATTCATAAACCAACACTTGATGATGTGTTCCTGAGTCTAACGGGCAAAAGCAATCAAAAAGGCGGAAAATTATGAGCCAGAAACAGCCAGTTGAACTAGAGTTTGTTAGTAGGCCGAAGTTTATATCAAACGTGTACGACAGTTTGCTTATGGTGAAACGCAGTAGTACGTATATTTTGCGGAACACCGACCAATTACTCGGAACATTCTTTCAGCCGATTATGTTTTTGGTATTATTCACCGCAGTGTTTAATGCGGTTGGGTTAGCGCTTCCGGATGATATCTCGTACATCGACTTTTTAATGGCAGGTATCATCGTGCAAACACTTGCGTTTGGCTCCACAACAACTTCAATAGCCGTTGCAAATGACTTACAACGCGGAATAGTTGATCGCTTTAAGAGCTTACCTATGAGTAACATAGCTGTGCTTAATGGCCACGTAATTTCAGATGTGTTCAGGAATGCAATCTCTACCGTAGTAATGGTTATTACCGGGTTGCTTTTTGGATTTAGGCCAGATGCTGATTTTGGTGCCTGGATGGCGATTATTGGAATTTTAGTATTGTTTACCTTAGCCTTTAGCTGGATTAGCGCCATTATGGGAGTCCTCGCAAAATCTGTTGAGGGCGTGCAGTGGATGAGTTTTTTGATTGTATTTCCACTCACCTTTGCGTCCGGTGCGTTTGCGCCAACTGAAACGTTAGCTAGTTGGATAAAGCCGTTTGCTGAAAATCAGCCAATTACACACGTAATCGAATCAGTGCGTGCCCTCATGTTAAATCAACCAGTCGATGATAGTGTCTGGCTTGCGACTATTTGGTGCATCGGTTCAATAGCCGTGGCAATGCCACTCGCTGCGCTGTTATTTAAGCGAAAAACAATTGCAGTTTAGTATTCTGCCACTTCAGCGCGACTGTATGTGCTGTGCTACAATTTGTATATGAGAAAAACCATAAACGGTTTTACGATTGTTGAGCTGCTGATTGTTATTGTGGTGATCGCAATCTTAGCGAGTATTTCTATTGTTGCCTATAACGGCATTCAGTCGAGGGCTAGGGATACGGCCCGTAAGTCAGACTTATCGCAACTATCGAATGCCACAAAATTATATTCTGTTGACAAGGGAGATTACGCTGAACTTAATTGCGGAAATGGTAGTGGTAGTGGTTGGTTGGCAAATGACTATGACGGCACAGGGCCATACGTCCCAATCAATACATGCCTGCTTTCTGGCGGCTACTTATCAAAGGAGCTGCGTGATCCGAGTGGATTGACTTCTTGTAGTGGAGTGGGGTGTTTTGCATATATGAAGTATAGCTGTGGGGCTGGTACATTTTATTACGCCCATCTTGAGACGCTGCCGCAAACTAGCTCTGACGTTGATGGAACGTGTTCTGGTGCGGCTAGCTGGGATACGTCGTATGGTATGAACTATTACGTGAAGTTAAACTAATGAAGAATCAAGGGTTTACTATCGTTGAGTTGTTAATTGTCATTGTGGTGATCGCAATTTTAGCAAGTATTTCTATCGTTGCATACAATGGTATTCAAGATAGAGCGAATGACACAGCTGTACAGTCCGATTTATCGAATCTAGGTAAAAAAATGGCAGCACAAGCAGTTGTAAGTGGTGTTGTAGTAGCGCCCACACAGGCAATGGGTCTTACTGTTAGCAAAGGCTCTTATAAAGTCGACCAAAATAATCTATATTATTGTCGCAACGAGTCAACAAACAGGTTTGCTCTTAGTGCACGCTCGAAATCCGGGCGGCAGTACAAATACGTCGATGGGGCTGTGTCACAGCACAGCTCTACGCTATACGGCCAAACAACGTGTGACTTCTTAAGTGAAACGTGGTCAAACGGCGGCAGTCTTGGGTACGATAACGCAAGCTCAACCTGGGCTAGTTGGGCGAACTAGTGCTATGACTATTCGTAAGAATATGAATAAAGGTTTCACAATCGTAGAACTATTGATAGTAATTGTGGTCATAGCTATATTGGCGGCAATTTCTGTTGTTGCGTATAACGGGATACAACAAAGAGCGCGCTACAGTGTTATGCAGCAAGATATAGCGACAATTAATAAAGCTCTGCAGCTGTATTACGCAGAAAACGGTCATTATCCCTATAGCGGCACTACAAGCTCAAATACAACGGCTGGGCCGACCAATACGTTGAATATCCCAGGTCTTGCCCCAACCTATATTTCAAGTATCCCGCGCATCCCCGATGATGGCATTGGTGGATACTATGCATACTGTTGGAGTGCATATGGTACTGCATATAAAATAATTCGTTTAGTGCCAACTGGGCCGCTGCCATCGGTGGAGCTAGCGAACGCTAATTTAGACTACAGACAAGACAGCAACGGTAATCGACGCGGCTGGGGGCTATGGTCTTCAAACGGAGCTGGACTATAACGCGGAGCCTTTTGCTGGCCTCTCAGTATGGGTTCAGAGTCCGAAATTGCTTTTGTGCTATACTTCGGCTATGACACCCGTAGGCACAGAAGTATATCCAAAAGGAAATATCATTTACATAGTATCCCATGGCAGGCCTGACGCACGTGATATAAAGCTCGCAATAGCAAAATTTCAAGAGGAAGTTAAAGCAATAGAGGCCGAAGGACAACGTCCGGTTTGTCTCGTTGATCTGAGCGATAATCAGGGGTACGACACCGAAGCACGTAAAGTAGCGACTGATTCTATGAAAAATGGCTCTGTCCCTACTGCAATAACCGGCATGAGTAAGAACGTAGCTCTTCAGACTGTGGTTAACTTTATGATTCGCCTGTCGGGGCATAGCGAGCAATATAAGTTTTTTCAGTCCAAAGAGAAAGCCGAAACATGGCTAAAGAGTATTAAGTAGTATCTGCTCTTCATAAATAATTAGCACTCTTGACACATGAGTGCTAATTATTTACACTAGAAATAGTTTTGGCACTGTACTGCGTGGAGTGCTAAAATAGATATAGATTAAAACTCTTATTTCTAGCTCATGAAAGGGGACTACTACAATGGGTAAAATTATTGGCATCGATCTTGGTACAACAAACAGCGCATTTGCTTATATGGTTGCAGGTAAGCCAGAAGTTATTGCTAATGCTGAAGGTAATCGAACAACGCCAAGTGTTGTAGCTATCAATAAAAAAGGTGAGCGTCTTGTTGGGCAAGTTGCTCAACGTCAACGTGTTACCAACGCTAAAGATACAATTTATGGCGTGAAGCGACTCATTGGTCGTAAGTTTACTGATGATGAAGTGCAAAAAGATCACGACATTATGCCATACGAGATCGTTAAAAAAGGCGATGGTGTAGCGGTAAAAATGGGTGGTAAGGATTACACTCCAGAAGAAGTTTCTGCCATGATTCTTACGAAAATTAAAGCTGACGCCGAAGCGTTCTTGGGTGAAAAGGTAACCGAAGCGGTTATTACTGTACCAGCGTACTTTGATGATTCCCAGCGCCAAGCAACGAAAGACGCTGGTAAAATTGCTGGCCTTGAAGTGAAGCGTATTATTAACGAACCAACTGCAGCCGCCTTGGCTTACGGGCTCGAAAGCAAAAAAGATGAAAAAATTGCCGTGTTCGACCTTGGTGGTGGTACCTTCGACGTATCAATCCTAGAACTCGGTGACGGCGTATTTGAAGTGCGTTCTACCAACGGTGATACCCACTTGGGCGGTGAAGACTTCGACAACCGTATCGTTAACCATTTCCTTGAAGTATTCAAAAACGAAGAAGGCGTTGACCTTAAGAGCGATAAGGCTGCTATGCAGCGTCTTAAAGACGAAGCTGAAAAGGCTAAGAAGGAACTTTCAAGCACTTCGCAGTACGAGATTAATCTACCATTCATTACGGCTGATGCTGATGGTCCAAAGCATTTCGAATACACGCTTACAAAGAGCAAGCTTGAAGAATTAGTAAAAGATTTGATTGAACGCTTAGCAGAGCCAGTAGAAAAGGCACTGAAAGACGCAGATGTAAAGGCTAGTGACATTGACGAAGTGGTGCTAGTAGGTGGTATGACCCGTATGCCTGCAGTGGTTGAAAAAGTAAAAGCAATCTTTGGTAAAGACCCGCTAAAAGGTGTAAACCCAGACGAAGTAGTAGCAATTGGTGCGGCGATTCAGGGTGGTGTATTGCAGGGTGACGTTAAAGACGTGTTGCTGCTTGACGTGACTCCGCTGAGTCTTGGTATTGAGACTATGGGCGGTGTAACAACGAAGCTGATTGAACGAAATACCACTATTCCTACGAGTAAAAGCGAAACGTTCAGTACCGCTGCTGATAATCAGCCGCAAGTTGAAATTCATGTACTGCAAGGTGAGCGCGAATTCGCCAACGATAACAAATCGCTCGGTCGTTTTATTCTAGACGGTATTGCACCTGCACCGCGTGGTGTGCCGCAAATTGAAGTAACCTTCAGTCTTGACGCTAATGGAATTTTGAATGTGACCGCTAAAGATAAGGGTACTGGTAAAGAAAACTCTGTTACTATTCAAGATAGTGGCAATATGAGTAAAGAAGACATTGAGAAAGCGCAAAAAGAAGCTGAAGCACATGCCGATGAAGATAAGAGGAAGCGTGAAGCGGTAGATGTGCGCAACCAACTCGAGAACGCAATTTATCAAGCTAAGAAGCTGCCAGACGAGCACAAAGATAAGATTTCTGATGAAGATAAAAAAGAAATTGAATCTGCAGTTGAAGAAGCTGAAAAAGTGCAAAAAGACGACTCTGCAGATAAAGACGCGCTCGAAGCTGCTGCAAAAGCATTGAATGACAAAATTATGCCAATCGGCGCCAAGCTGTACGAAGCGGCCGCCAAGGATGAAGCACCTGCATCTGAAGAAGGCGAAGCGAAGCCGGGCAAAGATGAACCAGTTGAGGGCGAAGTTGTAGAAGAAAAAGATACAGAAAAAAGCAAGTAATGTCTCTAGCGGACATGATGTCTGTAAAATGAAAGTGGCCCCAGGTGTATTGGGGCCACTCCTCATTGCGAAAAGAAGTTTTCGGACTTCCACTTGTTGTAGCCATGCTTTTCGCCGATAACAGAGCACATACATACGGCTACAAATAAGCCGGCCGTACCTACGAATGCGTGCCACGCAGCAAGATGGCTTATCCAAATGTATGCGCAGATCGCGAGAAACGGGAAGCTAGCTAGACCCGTTAGGTTGCCCACCATCTGGGAATGCGACGAGGGTGCGAACGCTCTGCCTAGTAAGGTGGCGGTGACCCATGCGGAACCGACGGCGAGGTTGGCCATAATGTACGACACAATGAGGAGCAATGTCCTCAACTCCTTAGGTAGAGGAAGACTTACCGATATACTATAGCAAAATAAACCTATTTTGTCAACTGGCGTGCTCAAGCTGAGCCAGGTCGATATACATCGCTGCCCACACCATACCAGGGTCGCCGCGATAGACAGGTGCATAATACCAGCTACCGTCCTTGTTGAGCATTTCTGGGAAGGTTTTGTGCTGCTCGATCATACCTTTGGCAAATCGTTCACGCTGTTTTTTAAACTCAGGGCGACTAAACCTTCGAAGGGAATGAAGGTAGAACATACCATGCCAGCTCCATAGCGTATTGCCTTCATATTGCGGCATAAATGGTGCGGTCATCCACCAGTGGTAGCGGAATGCGGCAGGTTGCTTAGTATAGATCATTGGAAAAGGGTCATCGTAGTTGTGGTTGGTAATATAGTCAAATGTTGCGTTTGCCATCGCTTTGTCTTCAATGACTCCTAGGAAAAAAGGAAATAGCGCACATTCGGCACTGAAGGCATCAGTCGTTCGGTCTGCGTTAAAATATTCACCGTTCCAGTAGCGTGTAATCAGTTCGTCTTGGTATTTTCCGATGTAGTATGGAAAGTTATCAAGTTCTAATTCTTTTACGCACCACGCCATACGGCCAACTAGGCTCACGGCATACGCGCTACGGTCGTATATAACTGCATCGCGTTGTTCAGCGAATTTAATTGGCCGAATATGCCCGGTGGTATCGAGATATTTTTTGCAATATTTTTTTAGCTCACGTTCAAGAAACGTACGTTCCTGCTTATTGAGCCTATAGTCAGATACGACCAAGCTGTGCAGGAGCCAGGGAAGTGTATCAACGGCATGCATTGGAGCGTTGAAGCAATTACCATATTTGTCGACACACGTGGTAACTCCTGCTGAACGCCGCCAATGCTTTAATGCCCATTTTAATGTGTGACGGACTCGTTCGCCCTGACCAATACGAGTGAGCGATTCAGCAACGGTACCAAAATCACGCATCCAAAAAAAATCAAAATGTCCAAGGCTCGTTTTATAAAAGTCCCCGGTCCATAGTCGTGCAGATATTTGTTCACAAATCTCCACAGCATTGCCATCAAACCGTTCGATGGTGCCGAAATAACGGCCGTGTAACTCACGCCACTCAGCCCTTAGGGTGCCAAGTACGCGACCGCTGTAGCGAATCATATAGTGCAAAGGTGTTGCCATTTGCTTTTGAGTATACACTATTTAACCGTAAGCAAAATGACTAATGACCCATTGAACACTCAGTTCTTCTACTTGTTTGTGCGAGTCATGTACCTGTGTCTGTATTCGATTGACATATACCGGGGTGATAGCATTGTTGGTGCCTAATAAAGAATGAAGATGTACGATTGTGGCGAGTCGATCATCAAAAAACAGAGTTGCTGTATAGTTTTTTGCCATGGATTCAAGCGCCTGCTGCTTGGCTTGTTCTGTGGAGTGCGCTGGAACAACTGTGACGCTGGCAAAGAATTGCTGCAAATTGCTATAGCTAATTTTATGAGACTGAATACGTTTGCTGCCTGCCGTCAGAACATGCAGGGGTATACCGGCTTTGTGCGCCTGGTGTATAAATTCGATAGCATCAGGAAAAAGATAGTTAGTTGCAGTACGGCTTAGTATCTCGTTACTTGCATTGATTATTTCTTCAGGGTTCACTCCTGCGCGCTGTGCCACGGCTGTTGCAAGTGCTATGTCGTTAAAGCCATTGGAGTCTTTCGTTTCTTGATATAGCCCAGTAACCTCGCTAGACGGCACGTATTGTGCAAGCATCCCAAATAAGTCTTCCCTATACAAGTCGTCGCAGAAAATAACGCCGTCCCAGTCAAGTACTACTGCATTACTCATTGGTACTAATAGTATCATGCTGGCTGCTCCCATCTGAGTAGCTACTTGTTAATACTATGTAGATTTATTACCATAAGGGTAATATGGATATTCAAAAAGAACTTGAGAAAATATTTAAGGGCGAACTAAAAACAGATGAAGAGTCACGTGAGTTCTATAGCCACGATGCTAGCCTATTCGAATTAAAACCAGACGTTGTTGGGTTTCCTAAAGATACAGATGACCTGAAGGCGGTGGTTGGCTTTGTTGCGAAGAATAAAAAAGATAATCCTAATCTTAGTATTACCCCACGGTCTCGTGGAACCGACATGAGCGGGGGTGCAATTGGCCAGTCTATCGTACTCGACGTTTCGCAGCACATGAACACCATGATTGAAGTTGATAGTAATCATGCACGCGTACAACCTGGCATGATGTATAAAGACTTTGAAGTTGAAACATTGAAGCATGGTAGTTTATTGCCAAGCTATCCTGCATCGCGTGACCTAGCAAGTGTTGGCGGCATGATGAGCAATAACTCTGGTGGTGAGAAATCACTCGAATATGGCAAGACTGATAATTTTGTCACTGAACTTAAAGTGGTGCTAGCCGATGGTAACGAATATACAATCAAGCCAATCGATAAAGCTGAACTTGTGCGTAAGATGAGCCAAGGTGATTTCGAGGGTGATCTGTATAAGCGAACATTTGAGTTGCTTGAAGCACACTACGACGAGATTCAAGCAGCAGCACCAAAAGTAAGCAAAGACTCAACTGGCTACCACCTTTGGAATGTGTGGAATCGGGAAACGGGCATTTTTGACTTAACCAAGTTATTTGTAGGTGCGCAGGGAACATTAGGCCTGATTAGTGAAGGCACGGTTAACTTGGTACCAAAGCGTGAACACTCTGGTCTACTGGTACTCTTTTTGAAGGATATTAATAAGCTTGGTGAGTTAATTCCAAAGGTGCTAGAACATAAACCTGCAACCTTTGAAAGTTTCGATGACGCAACCCTATGGCTCTCAATTAAGTTTATGCCGAGTTTCTTGAAACTGCTTGGGCCTAAGCGATTCATAAATCTACTCATCACTCTAATTCCAGACGGCTTACAACTCCTTCGTGGTATTCCTAAGCTCATCTTGATGGTTGAGTTTAATGGAAATTCTGAAGATGAGGTTCGTGAAAAGATTAAAGCACTACATAAAGACCTTGGAAAGCAGCGAGCCAAATATGAAATTAATGGCTTTGAAGAAGATCCTACTGAAGGAAAGAGTGAAAAGTTCTGGATTATGCGTCGCTACAGTTTTCAGCTGCTTCGCAGTAAAGTAAAGGATAAGCACACAGCTCCGTTTATTGACGATTTAATTGTGCCTCCAAAGCATTTACCTGAGTTTCTGCCGCAAATTCGCCAGATCATTAAAAAGTACAAACTATTTGCAACTATCGCTGGCCACATGGGCGACGGCAACTTCCATATTATTCCACTGATGAAAATTGAAGATCCAAAAGAGCGTGCAAAACTAGAGCCAGCAATGAAAGAGGTTAATAATTTGGTGCTCAAGTATGAGGGTAGTGTAAGTGGTGAGCATAATGACGGTATGGTGCGCGGCCCGTGGCTGAAAGATATGTATGGTGAAGAAGTGCTTGGGTACATGAAAGAGGTGAAGACTATTTTCGACCCTGAGAACATCTTTAATCCACACAAGAAAACAGATGCCGACTGGGACTTTAGTTTCAGATCGGAAG
>JALRDS010000058.1 GCA_023259925.1 Candidatus Saccharimonadia bacterium | reverse complement strand
AAGTCCACGTTGAGGTAGTGCGTTACGTCGCTGTAAGCATGTACTGGTTCGTAGCGTACGTTTCTTAGCAAATAAACGGGCGAGCAGCAGTGCATGATCGTAGCCCCTAACTCGAATATGGCTTGGCACCGTAGGCACTGGCACAACAATAGTATCTGGTAGTAACACCGGCAGGGAAGCGTCGAGTAGATCAGCCAAATAACTGCCAGCAGCTTTTGCACGTTCAAATTTATATACATTAATAAGCTGCAGTAACGACCCGGTTCGATCGCCAACACACCAGGCTTTGCTGTAAGTAGTGCGGCATGCGCTGCATATGCCACTTGTAGCTGGCCGCGTGCAAACAATACATCCCGAAAAGGTGTCTTCAACGATGTCGTATTTACAATTTCGGCATAGCAAGTCGCCAGTTTTACCGCACTCAAAACAGTGGTGAGGAGCGACAATTTGTAGTAGCCGATCAATCATTGTGCTTTTTACGTATCGTCCTTCTTTAGCGTTGATTATACTATAAGCATTAGTTATACTGAAGAAGACTATCTGTCAATAGTACCAGAGGTAGAAGTGGAGGAAACCAATGGCTCGCAAACAAAACGATGACTTGCTTATCGAGGACGAACTCGCTGCTGCGTTTTTGAACGACGATGAGCTCTCACAACAAGAAGAACCGCAACTCGCGGCACAACCGCAACCAACAGCAGACGACAGCTGGGACGACGGGGAAGAAGACTTTCCGGGTCAACTCGCAGTTGACGTATACGAAACTGATGAAAAACTCATCGTAAAAGCTCGTACTGCAGGGGTTAACAAAGAAGATCTTGATGTCAGTATTTCAGACGGCATCTTGACCATTAGTGGAACACTCAGCAGCGGTGATGACACCGATGCAACAAACTGGCACATCCAAGAATGCTACTGGGGTGAATTTAGTCGCACTGTAGCCTTGCCAGTTGCTGTTAAAGAAGACGAAGTGGAAGCTATGCTAAAAGACGGCGTGCTCACTATCGGCTTTGGCAAGATCAAGCAGGAAACTGCTAAGAAGATTATGATTAACTAATCAAGACTTCTACTTTAAAATACCACCCTACCTACTGGGTGGTATTTTTATATATCATGCAACAAAAAAGACCACTCTATTTTGAGCGGTCTTTTATAAGGTTGCAGTTTACTAGCTAGCGAAGCTGGTAATAACGAAGTTAACAATAGCGTAGGCAAGTAGTGCTACGATAATACCGATTACGGCGTACAGAATAGTGTTTTTTGCACTGGTTACTGCGGTACTATCGCCACCCGAGATGGTGTAGCGGATACCACCAATAATTAGCATGATGACCGATACAGCACCAATCAAAAATAGAAGTACATTGGTGATCGTTTTGAAGATTGCATTATCACCCTCGAAAAGGCTTTCTGCTTGATCTTTACCCTGGGCGGAACCAGCACCGTCGCTAATCGATTCGCTAAATGCGCTCACTGGCTGCGCCAATGGTACTACTGCAAAACCAATAACGAATGCTAGGGCAGGTACCAGTAGGGCACTCTTTAGCATGTTTGTAATTACTTGTTTCATTCTATTCCTTTCTGAATGTTCTTAGGCTTAGTTATAACAGATTTAGTTATCTTTGTTAAGCCATAAATGCTGAGACAACAAAGTTAACAATAGCGTAGGCAAGCAGTGCTACAACCAATCCTATAACTCCATATAAAATGGTATTTTTGGCAGATGTTACCTGGCCCGAATCGCCATTACTGGTAGTGTAGCGAAGGCCGCCAATAATAATCATAATTACCGCAACCGCGCCAATGATAAATAGTAGCACATTGGTAGCTATCTCAATCAACTTACGAATATCGCCACGTTGGTCGCTTGATTTTGCACACTGAGCGCCACTAAGTACACTCGTACCACTACAGTCGACTGCTAATGCGTTTGGCGCAAAACCAACTGCCGCAACCAATGCGAGCACCGGTACCAATACTGCAATTTTATTTTGTATGTACTGTAAAACCTTCATAACTATTCTCCTCTTACTACGCCTTAAAGTTAGTTGCCACAAACTCTACAACTGCGAACGCCGAGAGCGCTACAATTAACCCAATAACCGAGTACAGTATTGTGTCCTTAGCTTGCTTCACTTTAGCAGAATCACCATTGCTTATTGTGTAACGGAATCCACCAACAATTATCATAATCACCGACACTGTACCAATAGCAAATAGTAGTGTATTCACAATCGCCTGAATGATTGGACTGATTGTTTCATTGCTACCCTTACATACGCTAGTGTTTTTTGTAGTGTCATTACACACATCATCTTTAAACACATTAATAGCACCGACTGGTGCAACCGGAACTGTTACCACTCCCAGTACCAATGCTATAAGCAGGGTGAATCGTTTTAATTTCTCAATAGTCATTACCAGAGCTAGAATCGTCCTATCACGAAGTTAGTTATTAAAAAGGCACTCATTACCACGATGATGCCAACAACTGCATATAATATACCATCTTTTGCACGCTTTATTTTAGCAGCGTCTCCTTGAGATATTACGTAAAAGTACGCACTCACAATAATAACAATCACCGCTGCAATTCCAGCAGCAAGATATACGGTATTCAAAATCCCCGTAATAACATCTGCTGCTTCAAGTTTCGGTACACCAGCCTCGCCAGGTCTAATTTTTGTTGCTGCAACATACAGTAGGTTATTCATAATTATTTCAAGTTACTCGCTATTAAGTTAACAATTGCAATCGACATAAATGATATAACTAATCCAATTAATGCATTTGTAATCATTTTACGGCCAGCCGTTACCCGATTGGCATCACCGGCACTCGTTAAGTATTTAAACCCACCATAAATGGTAAAACCTACTGCTGCGTACGCAACAATCTGCAGCGCAATTTCAATAATATTTAGAACGATTGTAAAAATAAATGTCGAAATGCCGTCCGACTCACTGGGCGGCACAATATTACAGTTTTCACGCTCTAGTCCGCGATACCAAGCGGGGAAGGTAAGGAACCGGCTTGTGCAGCGGTCGCCGTCTTTAAATACTTCAGCGGCATTAGCCGTTGCAAAAGGCAAGGTAGCTACGGCTGTACTCAACAGCAGGCCAAACGCACTGAGACTAAGTAGCATGGATTTCATTAGTTAAATACTCCCCCTGGCACAATAAAGTTAAGTAGCGACCACATTAAGGCAAACAGTACGAGCCCGATCACCACATTCACAATAATATCTACAGCTTTCTTCACTTGATCCGCCTTATCACCAGCCGTGGTATACAACACAGACCCATATACAATGCCGCCAACCGCCACAATGCCAATGCCTGCCGTTAGGATGTTTACCACAATTAGTAGTAGTTGCCAAAGTCCATTGTTACGCGTTCCGCCAGAGTTGTCGGCATCACACCTAATAATCGAAGTCTCAGCACCGCCGCAAGTATTACCAGATGTCGAGCCAGTTCCACCAGGCTCAGTATCCGGGTCGTAGCCGTCATTATTGCGACAAGCGTGATTGAAGTCTTTATTATCAAGCTTTTCTTTATCGAGTTTCATTCCTTTACGAGCTGTGACCGTTTCGCCGTCCACACAAGTAATTTCTTTTGAGTTGGCTGCGTACACGCTACTAGATGGCTGCACAAACGCAAGTAGTCCACTCAGTGCAAACAGGGTAGCGAGCGTAATGCCAAGGGGTATTTGTTTTATGTTCATAGCTATCCACACAATACGATATTTTTAGCAATCGTGCAATAAAATTTGCTTGTTTCGTAGTGTTTTTTATATGAGGTGAAGTATTGACTTTTTCTCTGTAAAGTGATAGAATCACAAGTGATATGTGGGAGGTTCTCGTACGAACTCCGCGGGGTACATTTAGTCCGCGGAAATTTAGCCTGCTGCTCGCCACCATTTTGATGGCTTCTTTCGGGTACATACTCGCCACAAGCCCTATTGCTGCCGCCGCCACCGACGTAACGTGGGACGGCGATGCTGTCATGTACAAGTCTGAAGCCTACGAAGCAGTTCAAAATACAAACCAATTGCCAGGAATCGTTAGCAAAAGCCCAGCCGTTTACCAGCGCATAGAAGACAATGATAGTGCTAAAACAGTTCACTTCATCTATTTTTCTACCACTACTCCGCAGGACGAAAAGCAGGCTACATATGTTCGCTACACGCTTAATCCACCAAATAATTACACCAACAAAGCAGGTGAAAAAACGCTCTCTGCCACCCCCGTTCCTGCTGAGGAGCGCTTAGATACCGACGACGGCATCGTGCGAGATAGCTGCACCATCGATGGCATTGGCTGGATGGTCTGCCCGGTTATGAACAGCATCTCCGAAGGGATCGATTTTATCTTCGAACGTATTCGAGGATTTCTAGTTGTTCAGCCAATTAGTAGCGACATTAATAACCCCGTATATCGTATATGGCAGGTTTCACGCGATTTCGCTAACATCATCTTCATTATCGGGTTCTTAGTCATCATTTATAACTACATTGTTGGTGGCGGCATGAATGGGTACGAAGTTCGAAAGATTATCCCGCGCCTAGTGATCGCCGCGGTACTCATCAATATCTCGTACGTTATTTGTGCAGTTGCCGTCGATATCTCAAATATC
>JALRDS010000064.1 GCA_023259925.1 Candidatus Saccharimonadia bacterium | reverse complement strand
TTCACTATCGTTGAACTGTTGATTGTGATTGTCGTGATTGCCATTCTAGCAGCGATCAGCATTGTTGCGTATAACGGCATTCAAGAACGCGCACGAGCAAGTACCGTTAGTTCTGCGCTAGCTAACGCTAAAAAGAAAATTTCCGTGTGGCAAGTAGATAATCCAGGCGCCGCTCCAACGAGTCTAGCTACAGTCGGAATTACAGATGACAGCGCCGTATCGTACCAGTATAGTAGCGGAGCAAATGGCTCTTACTGTATTACCGGTACAAATGGCACCACATCACTTAAGATATCAGACTCGACCCCACCTTCATCTGGCGGGTGTCCAGGGCACGGCCAAGGAGGCGTAGCAGCAATAACAAACCTTGTAACAAACCCAAGTTTTGAATCATCCCTAAGCGGCTGGTCAGTCAATACTCCAGGATTTACAGGGTCGGCAAGCTGCGGGTCATTGAGCAACGGCTATTCAGGCTCAAACGCTATGCGATGTACGGCTTCGTCAAACGGTACAGTTGGGTCGTACGGTATTTACCATCAAATATACAACCTAGACAGCACAAGGTCGTACACCTTAAGCGCCTACGTGCGCACCAGCGTAGCATTGCCATTTAGAGTAACTGCCGAGCGGCGTAATTCTTCTGGTTCAAATATAGGAACCGTTAGCGGATCGCAGCCAACCTTGGCGCCAAATACCTGGACAAGGTTATCGCTCACCATCCCCCCTACCCCCAACATGGACCGCATGACATTCACGATTTATAGTGGCTCTGGGAACTACAACTCTGGTAATACTATAGACTTCGATGCAGTCATGTTGACCGAAGGTACGACACTACACAGCTACGCAGACGGCAATACAGCAGATTGGATATGGAACAATACAGCAAATAATAGTAGCTCAACAGGACCAGCCCAATGATAATAGTCAATCTTAGAAAACACGGTTTTACTATAGTAGAGCTTCTAATCGTAATTGTGATGATAGCTATCCTTGCTTCAATAAGCGTAGTTGCATACAACGGCATACAAACAAGAGCGCGGAACTCTACAACTTCTAACGAACTACAGTCTATAGAAAAAGCTATGCGCTTATACCGTGTAGATGTTGGAAGCATGCCGCTTGGCTCCGATTGGTATAGCGGCAGTGGTGCACCGTCATCTAGATGGAGTACCGAAATTATCGCTAACCTACGCAGCTTAGGGTACATCACCGGAAACAGTCTCGAAACAGACGCCTGGGGCCAGTACTACATTTACGACAATAACGACTGTAATACCGGCCAAGGCGGTAACTCATACGTTCTGAGCATTGGAGCGGATGGCGTACGAGACACCAGTGATGACATTCGAAAAAACATCTTAACTGGGCCGTGCTCGTAGCTTACAGAATAAATTTGTTATACTCGGTATATGCATAAAAGCAAAAGCGCTTTTACTATTGTTGAGTTACTCATCGTGATTGTCGTGATTGCTATCTTAGCCTCGATAAGTGTGGTCGCATACAATGGGATACAAACACGAGCGAAAAACAGCCAAGTTTCTAGTGATTTGAACACTTTGGAGAAAGCAGTTCAAGTAGCGCGAATTAACACTGGTAGAACACTTTTTTCAGTTACAGGCTCTGGCCACTCAGGTAGTCCTTGTTTTACTTCTGAAAATACATATCCTGCAGATCTACCTTCATCGCATGGCTGCTGGACAAGATACAATACAACACTGACAAACCTAGCCAATGCAGCCAACGTCAACCTTGATTCATTACGAGGTGGTGACCCATGGGGTGCTCCATACTATATCGACGAGAATGAAGGTGAAAACTATAATTCTCAAGGGCTATGTAGAAGCGACGTTATTGGTTCGTTTACTAATCCGTTACCAGCTTCCAGAGACGGGTATGATCTAGCGAACGGCGGTACAACGGGATATAACTGGCTTCGAAACAAACGTGTTATCACAGCAGGAGTAAACAGTTGTTAAGGCAAGAAGGCAATGGGTTCACTATTGTTGAGTTACTCATCGTGATTGTCGTGATTGCTATCTTAGCCTCGATAAGCGTAGTCGCATACAACGGAATACAGATACGAGCCCGGGACAACATCAGAAAATCCGACCTAGCGCAAATTGAGAAGTCTCTTGAGTTATACAAAGTAGATATTGGCAAATACTCATTAAACGAAATATGTGGCGATACTAGCTATGGAGGTACGGGGTGTGGATCAGCCGGCGGAACCGGAGACTGGGATGCAAACAGTTCACTACGTGAGCTTTTGCCACGAGGATACCTGAAGACAATTCCGAAAGATCCAATTAATAACGGTACCTACAACTACGTATACGAGCCAAATAATACCGGCGAGTGGGGATACCCAGAAGCCTACATGGCGTACAATTTATGCGCAACGCTTGAAGCTGGCGGAAGCTATTGTATTAATAAGCGCCCGTAGTACTAGTCGTTTATTGCGTGCTTAAGTAGTCCTGCAAACAATGGATGCGCCTTGAATGGGCGGCTTTTAAATTCAGGGTGTGCTTGGGTAGCTACAAAATATGGATGGTTCTTTGCTTCAACAAATTCAACAAGCCTACCGTCTGGACTTGTACCGGTAATGGCGATGCCACCCTTTTCTATATCGGCATTAAATGCTTGATTAACCTCGTAGCGATGGCGATGTCGCTCAACAATACTCGTTTGTCCATACGTGTTAGCTACTTTAGATCCTTCAATTAATACAGCGTCGTAATCGCCAAGCCTTAGCGTACCACCCGTTGATTCCTTACCCTGCTGGCCGTCCATAATATACACAACGTTTTGCTTCGTAGAAGGGTCGAACTCAGTACTGTTCGCAGAAGTGAGGCCAGACTTTCGGGCTGCGGCAATTACCGCTACCTGTAGACCAAGGCAAATCCCGAGATATGGCGTTTTATTATCAAGTGCATACCGCGCCGCAGCAACCTTGCCTTCAATACCGCGCCCACCAAATCCACCCGGAACTAACAACGCATCTACAGCAGCAAAATCTGCGTCAGTGGCCGTTTCTGCATTAATCCAGGTAACCGCTACATCAACGTTTTCTTGCCATGCTGCTGCCTGCAGTGCCTCGGTTACACTCAAGTACGTGTCTTCGTTGTCCATATATTTCGCCACAAGGCCAACAGTTACCGTTTTTGCACTCTTTGCCGCTTGCTTGGCAATAATAGCTTCCCATTTTGTTAGGTTGGGCGCTGTGGCTATTCCAGTAAATTTAGTAAGTAGCTCGTGTATACCATTACTTGCTAAAATTTCAGGGATACGAAATACCGTGTCTACGTTTGGCATTAACTGCACCTGTTGGCGAGGTACGCCACCGAATAGAGCAATTTTATCGGCTACGCTTTCTGGAGCAGGATCATCAGTACGAACAATCACGGCATCCGGCACAATACCGAATCCTCGTAAATCATTTAGTGCATTCTGCGCTGGCTTTGTTTTAAATTCTTTACTCGTACCAATAAATGGCACGTACACAACGTGCATATACAAGCAGTTTTCGCGCCCAACCCGGCCAGCAAACTCGCGAATCGCTTCAACAAAGCTCAGTCCCTCGTAGTCCCCGACTGTGCCGCCTATTTCAACAATGTGCACATCACTGCCTTCTGCAGCAATCGCGATGGCATCCTGAATTGCACCCGTAAGGTGCGGCACTAGCTGTACGGTTTTGCCGCCAAACTTACCAGCCCGCTCATCGGCGATCAACTGGCTCAATAATCGACCAGCCAGGGTGGCATTTTTTTGCGTTAACTCAATGTCTAAAAATCGCTCGTAGTGCCCCAAGTCTAAATCAGTTTCAGCACCATCTTTTGTAACAAAGCACTCCCCGTGTTCCGCGGGATTAAGAAGACCCGCATCTACATTGAGATACGGGTCACATTTTTGAATAGAAACGTATGCACCTTTAGCCTGAAGGACTGCTCCAATAGACGCAGCGGTGATACCTTTCCCTACCCCCGACAGGACCCCTCCTGTCACAAAAATATATTTCTGTTTGTTCTTGTTTATCCCATGGTTTTTTGTCGTATCCATGGGATTTCATTGTAGCACTGTTCTTTATTACTACGCTACCTGTAGAGTGTTGTATTTTAGGCATACGCTAGCTGTAGTGTGTATATACCACTAGTGTTAGCCCTCGAGGTGGAGTGCTATACTACAATTAATGGCTGACACTAAACAACCAAATGCAATCCAAAAATTTGTTCAAGCAGTAATTCGCCCCGCTAAAGAAGAATTACTGTTCGATAAGTTCGATGAGTCTATTACTCCGAATATGCGCGCGCTTCGGCTGGCGGTAAATGTTGCTGATACATTAATTGCCATGGGCGTGTCAGTTGCCGACGTGGTGAGTCAATCACTTGACATCACCGATCGCTACTGCACACGTAAAGTACAAATCGACATCAGCTCAACCCTCATTACCATATCGCAAGATCGTGGTGACGCGCGCGAACCGCTCACTATTATTCGGCATGCCCAACCCCGTACCGTTAATTACATGACTGTACAGTCCATTCAAGAACTAGTTCGTAGCATTCGTCATGGGATGAACCTCGATGATGCAGAGAAAGCGTTCGATACTATTATTACAAAACCTGTAAAGTACCCGTATTGGCTCACCATATGCGGAAGTGGACTAATTAGCGCAGGCGTTGGCGTGCTCTATGGCGCACAGCCCATTATTCTAGCGATAATGTTCACCGTAGCCGCATTTGTTTCGTACTTTTTACGCCTACTAGTACACCACCGCATTCCCACCTTTTTTGCCCAGATTTTTGCCAGTATTCTGATTGTATTAATAGCTGCGGTTGTAAGAAAAATCGATGATAGCAACAGCGTAGCATGGATTCAAGACGTTAACCCAAGCCTAATTGTTATCGGCGGAATAGTGATGTTGGTTGCCGGACTTACTGTAGTGAGTGCGGTGCAAGATGCAATTGATGAATTCTATGTAACCGCCAATGCTCGCCTACTAAAGGTTGCTATGCTCACCATCGGTATCGTGGCGGGTGTACTTACGGGTATGTATTTTGCTAAAAAAATGGGCGTCTACATCCCCACACAAAGTCGGTTCGTTATTGCTGCTAGCGACTGGCAATATATTGGCGCTTTCTTAATATCAGCCGGATACGCCTTGAGCATGCAAACACGCTGGGTTGGTATATTTGTTGCCGGGCTTATTGGAATTGTGGCTTGGCATACCTACAACTTCACACTTGATGTTGGCGGAGCGCTCGCTACAATCGTTGCAAGCGCTATAGGCGCCACAGCAGCAGGTGTAGCTGCAACCTTAATTTCACGTGTTAGCCGAACGCCATCGGTCGGCCTGATGATGGCCGGCATTATTACGCTTGTTCCTGGAATTGCACTATATAACGGACTGTTTGCATTGGTCAGTGGCGGCTACGACGATTTTTCTACGCTACTCGAAGCTGGATTTGTTGCGCTAGCTATCGCCAGCGGTGTTGGGTTTGGGCACTTAATTGCTCGACCCCTCAACCGTACGCTCGTACGCGCCCGTAACGCGCTTCCTCGTAGAACAGCACCACCTACATCAAACTAATTATTGCTATACTTAAGGAATGCTTACCTACTACACCGACGGCTCAGCTAGCCCCAACCCAGGCCCAGGCGGTTACGCTGTTATATTAAACAAACAACCGGTTGCACTTGGCACTGAACCAAGCGGCGACGACACAACGAATATTCGCATGGAAGGCTTTGCGATTATGGCAGCACTTACGCATGCCAACGGCCAGGAGTGTGCGATTCATACTGATAGTGAATTCTGGATTAATGTTATTACTAAATGGTCACTCACCTGGGAAGCTAACGGGTGGAAGAAAAAAGGCGGCGAAATCAAAAACCTAGATATTGTACGCGAGGTTTGCCCCCTCTACCGCTCATCTAAGGCAAAATTAGTATGGGTACGTGGCCACAATGGAGACGAAGGTAATGAACTTGCAGACGTGTGGGCGAATAAGGCACGCGAGGGCGCCCGTCTATAACCCTGCTATATTATTGACATTTTAGCATAAATGTGATAGTATATTAGCGTACACGATTCCCGTGTGTCGCATCTACTACAATCTGGAGGTGGTCTTATGACCACGAAGCAGTACACCCTCAAGGAAGCGCGCGAGGAGCTTGGCATGACCAAGCGTGACCTCTCGCGCGAATCGGGCATCTCTATGGCGGCAATCAATGCCGTCGAGAACGGAAGTGCCTACAAGACAAGTGAAGGAGTGGCCAAGGCACTTGCAGAAGCACTTGCCTTGGAAGTGCATGAAATCGCCTGGCCTCGAGGACTGTCCCACCTGGGGCGCCCCGCCAAGTCCGGCAAGCCAATCATCATCAGGCGTACGGTCACATACTCCATGACAGAGGAAGTGTCTATCACGTCAGATGACCCCATCTGCCCGAAGCACTTTACCACATACCCGCGAAATGGCAACTGCGACCTCTGCGAGTAGTACCCCGGATGAACTCTGAAAAGAGCCCCTCCGGGGGCTTTTTCATTGGATCTATAAGCTAAAGCTAGCTAACGCGTTATATACCAAATATGCAGGCCATACGATGGCCTGAAAAAACGCAAACACTACTTCCCAAAATCCGTTAGCCGTATCGATAAAATATACTAGAGCACCGACATAACTTATAAAAAACACAAAACCCAGTTGACCTGAATTAGCATCAACTTTCATTCTTTTATTACTCATAGCTCTCCATTCGCATAAATTAATTGTTTTTACTGTGAATTAATATTCGGAAATTCATAACTATTGGGGCTAGCTGAATACCCAGCAAGTTCAGCTTCGAGCGGCGTGCAGAAATATTCAGGCTGAATGAATCTCAAGGGCTGAAAGGCTGACGGCTCCTTATAACTGATCACCTCTTGGCCAAGAGCAAGCTCTCCACCGCCGGCCATCGGCTTTCTACCACACTCCACCCATTTTGCATAAAACCGTACATTTCCCCCGAATGGCGACAGTTCAAATGCTATTAGAGTTGCCACTAGAATTACTACCGCCGTAACAATTAAGTGTGCTTTGCGTTGCTCATCTTTTTTTAGCTTTTTACTCACGCTCACGATTGGCTCCTTAATGATTTTAGTATGCCATACCCAGCTAGTAGCGTCGATAGTACGGCAAACGCTGCAAGTACATATAGCTCCCAACGCAACAAAGATGCAGATCTCGGTGAGCCCCCAGTTGAAGCACCCTTCACCTCCCCCTGGGCCGCCATATTCTCTTGCGGTACTGTATCTGTAACTGTTCTTCCCTTAGAACTAGTTACTACCGGTTTACCTGCCGCTAATATACTATTGCCTCCTGGTTCCTGATTAGGCTGATTGCTCCTTGATATTACCGAAGTCGAAGTACTAAGCCCATCACGTTCAGCTATCTCGGTTTCTTCATTTTCTGGCACAACAAATTCAGGATCATCCGGTACCTCTTTCTGCTCATCTGGCGCTGGGTTAACTACAGCAACAGTACACACATCTTTCCCGGAAGTTTCATCTAGCCAAGATGTTATAAACAAGCATGAATCGTATTCATCTGATATGCCGTCAGCATCAGCATCACCGGGCTGATTACTAACAAGGGTAATAAATTGGTAATAGGTTATATCCTCGCCAGATGGCGACGTACCTTCAACTAGCAGCACGTGTCGACCGGGCTTAAGTGTATCCGGAAGCAACACCAAACCAGCAAGGCTGCCGTTGTCATCGCTAAACAATGCACCAAGATTGGTAGGGCTTGAATGCATTGTCAGTGCTACTTCTGAGTTCGGAGTGGTGGAGCCGGTGGGCAATGATAGTTCTAATGCTGTCTGCTCGGTGGCAATTGGTTTAGTCATTTCCTGTCTTAGCGCTACTCTATAATCTGCAACCTTAAATGACTCCAGCGCGTTGAATGCGATTTTTTCAGGAAGTGGCTGGCTATTCATCCCAGCCTCAAAGCTAATATCACCAGAGGTAATGCGACTTGCAATCTTTAGGTGCGCCTTTCCATTAGGGTGAAACATCTCGTGCTCATCAGCGTGTCTCGCACGGACTACGTCTAAGACACCAGTTACATACTCCGACCCCTCACAGAGCCGCCCACCAAGCAAACTCTCTTGAATATCAACATACTTTACACCAGTCGATTCAGCCGCCGCAGCCAACATGGCATTCATTGTTGAAACACCGTTATGAATCATCATACGTTCATCTTTATCTAGCACACCCGAGTTTAAACAATCAGCCAACGGCGACTCACTAATGAAACTGGGATACCCCACAACATACACCGTGGTATTCGGTGAGTATTCACGAATCATACGTAACAACATAAGCGTGTAGTTATACTGGCTTTGAATCGATTGCGCTAACACTGCCTGCAGCACATGACCCTCTTTTGCATAGCCGCATGTTGCATCAACAAATATCTCCTGCCAAGTTGGTGAAGCACAGTACTCTAATATACTGCCAAACCCAACATCATTACCCCCACCCATTACAGTTAAGACTTTTGGCTGATAACGCTTAACGTATTCAAGTTGAGGAATAATGCCTGGTGAAAATAACTCAAGCGCGTTTTCGCGGGCAATTTGCAGTGCATCACCTTTCTTATTGCTAATTCTATTAGCTTGGCCCAAATAATTTTGGCTATTGCCTGCATAGTCCGGTAGTACCTGCTCCAACAATGGTCACAACATCTTTCGCAATTGTAGCAACTGCAGTGTTAGAACTTGTGTAAGTAAAAGCACTAATACTATTTGATTTCGCGGCAGTAATCTTGAAAGTCTTGTCTCCAACTATTTTTGTTCCTGG
>JALRDS010000009.1 GCA_023259925.1 Candidatus Saccharimonadia bacterium | reverse complement strand
CTGCAAGATTTCAGCACGAACGCAGCATACCCGTTTTATGGTAAAGAGATGGCATCCATATCTGCCGTCGTCAGCCCCAACCAGTGTGCCGAAACGTATAGTGGTAATCCAAGTGGCTGTACCTACCAGGCAACAACACTTTGTGGCACAACTAAGACGGGTGAAGTTTACTGCACGGGTTACGATACCACACCTTACAGCTCAAGCTTTAGCTATGGCGAATACACACAGCCATTCATTCGTGCCAATACCGGTCTTGAATGTCAGAGTGGCTCAACCTACACGTCGAGCCAGTGTAGCTCAAGCTCCTCAGCCCGCCGCTATTATCTGCAAGATTTCAGCACGAACGCAGCATACCCGTTTTATGGTAAAGAGATGGGAAGTCCGCAACCACAGCCGGTAAATCAAGGATCGGGCAAGAATGCTATCGTTTATTAGTTTATCTCATAGAGATGCCTTCGCCCTCCCCGTCGTCATGATCGCCTCTGTGGTTATGATGATGGTACTGGTTTCTGGTTTGTCTGCTACTACATCGGTTAACTCAGGGCTAAGGCAGCGGCACGCAGCATTGATGCAAAAAACTGCATCTGATGCAGGGTTAGCAATGGCGACGTACTGTATTGAAGCAAACAACAACTCAATAACTTGGACGGACACTAAGCCATTAAAGCCAAACACGGATTGCAATGGTGACGAGCAGTTCAGCTGCAGCGGCGCTAGTCCGTCATCTAACTGTTTTGTTGCAGTGAGTGGTAATACAAAAACTTCTTTTTCAGTCGGTGTATCCTTGGATGGATCAGGTACTGCTAGCGATATTAATTCACAGGGTATTATTGTTAATTATCGTGGGAGCGGCGGATCTGCACAGTCCGTTGAGTCATCGAACTCGGCATCTAAGACAAAGATTAGCGGTCGAGATGGATCTTTGTATACCACTATTGCAGTTGGCTCATCTCATACATGCGCAATAGCCTCTAATGGGTACACATATTGCTGGGGTGACAACGGCTATGGGAGGCTTGGACTTGGGACAAGTTCTAATTCTTATACTCCGATGCAGATAGCACAAGGTGCAATACCATCAGGGGCTAGACTTAAGTCGGTAGTGGCAGGTAGCCATCATAGTTGCGGAATTGCTACGGATGATCGTGCCTATTGCTGGGGCTATAACGGCCATGGTAATTTAGGGAACGGATCAACTGCAGATAGCTCAATTCCAGTGGCGGTAAGTCAAGGTCAAATGCCAAATGGGGTGAATTTTAAGTTCATAGCAGCCGGTACTCAGCATACTTGTGCAATTGGTACGGATGATAAGGCATATTGCTGGGGTGATGGTGCGCGTGGCCAGTTGGGCAATAGTAGCAGTGCTCGCTATACAGCCCCCCGTGCAGTGTTACAGGGGCAAATACCGAATGGCGTAGTTATGAAACAGATCGCTTCGAGTGGTACAAATACGTGTGCGATAGGGTCGAATGATTTGCTTTATTGCTGGGGTGACGGCGACAATGGGCAGCTTGGTAGAGGATCTTCAACCTCGGACTCTTATACACCTGTTGCCGTCCAACAAGGCCAGATGCCATCGGGTGCTACTATCAAGTCAGTTTCTGTTGGTTTTTATTTCGTGTGCGCGATTGCAAATAACGATAAACCTTACTGTTGGGGGTATGGTGCTCAAGGCCAGTTGGGCAATAATTCCTCTGGAGATGCAAACACGCCGGTCTCGGTTCTTCAGGGTGCTATGCCAGGTGGCTTTACGGTGAAGAAAATCGCAACTGGTGGCTACTCGACCTGTGCGATCGCAAATGACGATAAAGCGTACTGCTGGGGATCTCCGATGGCTGGTAATGGTACGACAAGTGCTAACTATGTACCTGTAGCAGTATCACAAGGAGCTATGCCCGCAAACACCGTTCTGCTAGATATAGCCAGAGATGGATTTGCATGCGCCGTTGCCTTGACTGGTAAGATTTACTGCTGGGGTGACAATGCTTCGGGTCAATTGGGTATCGGCAACACCACGTCGTCTACAACGCCAGCAGCAACTACAATGAGTAACTGGGCAGTCTCAAGCAATGTGTTTTATGTAAATAATGACTTTGGAAGCTATAGCTATTGACGTACGGTATTTGTGCTCAAATGCCATTTTGCACAATATGGGCATTGATAGATTTTGAGTTTGATATTTTCCGATGACTCAGCCAGCTCGGCAGTTTCAAGTGCTTCGTCTTCAGTTTTAAACGCTCACTTGCGATTACAAGGGGCCTTATGCTCGTAAGGAATGTGTTTCTTCACAAAATGTCGCCGCGGCATATGGCGCTCCTGGTAGTTATTTGATAGTATATGTAGTGTACATGAGAGCGTCCAAAGGGTCACGTCCTGACACTCCCGAGCCGCCGAAAGATACCTCGACGGTGATTTTATTGCTCGGGACAATAGCAGATACTACGTGGCGGATGTTCGTACCTACACTGACTGGTATTGTTGGAGGGTTTTTCACCGATAAGGCTCTTGGCACTACCCCATGGCTATTCGCCCTAGGTACGATACTCGGCTGCATAATCGCAGGACTTCTCATTAAACAGCAACTTAGACAATCATGATTTTAACGACATTTGCCGCATCATCGGAACCACACATTAGCCTCGCAGCCGAGGAGATATTCAAGTTGGGACCCGTTTCGATTACTAATTCCATCATTCTAGGAGTGATTGGCGTTGGGGTGACGGTTGCGTTGTTATTTTATGTAGCAAACATGCTGCAAAACGGTAAGCGTAATTTTGTTACTGGCGTAGTGCAGTGGGCATTTGAGGGCTTTTACGGCCAAGCTGAAGAAATTATTGGCGACAAAACTACCGCACGCCGTATTTTCCCGCTAGCGATTACCATGTTCTTCGTGATTCTTGTTACCTATTGGCTGAGTGTTTTGCCCGGCGTTGGAACAATCACAGTGAACGGAACGCCGTTATTCAGGGCGCTCCCTGCGGATTTGAACTTCACGTTTGCCTTAGCGATTATTACCGTGGTGGCAAGCCAGGTATATGCTGTTCGTAAGCACGGCTTTTTCGGTAATGTTGGCCGCTACTTGAAGAACCCGATCAAAGATCCGATCGGAGCGTTTGAAGGTATTCTAGAGTTTATTGGTGAATTTTCCCGATTAGTAGCACTCAGCTTCCGTTTGTTCGGTAACGCATTTGCCGGTGAGGTACTTCTGCTTCTGATTGCCTTGCTAACGGGGTACGTGGCTGGGCTTGTACTGCCGTTCTTTATGGCATTCGAGCTGTTTATTGGATTCATTCAAGCCTATGTATTCTTTGTACTCACATTGATATTTACTTCCCTCGCCCTTGCGACTCATGGCGATCACTCTTCTTCCGACCATTCCCCTGCTGTTACCGCAACGCCGGCAAAGCAAGAATAATAAATGGTATAATTTAAGTAATAAAATAAGGAGTTACAACTAATATGGAACAACTAGCATTTGGCCTAGCTTACGCACTACCAGCACTCGGAGCAGCGCTTGGTATCGGTTTGATTGGTGCAGCTGCGTTAAACGCACTTGGCCGCAACCCAGAAAAACTATCAGACATTCGTACGCTTATGATTACCGCTATCGTATTTGCTGACGCATTGGCAATTATTGGTATTATTGTTGCGTTTATTGCACGCGCGTAAGGTAACTAATAGTGAGTAGTTTATTCACACAATTTGCCGCTACTGCCGCGAGTGAACATGGGTCTGAGGAAAAAGCAGACATCTTGACCAGTCTCGGTATTGACTGGACACTACTTGCGATGCAGCTTATTGCTTTCTTGATTTTGGTGTGGATTTTGGGAAAGTTTGTCTACCCAGTGTTCCTACGCATTATAGATGAGCGCCAGGAAAAGCTAGACGAAGCTGGTAAGGCTGCTGAGCAGGCGCAAGAAAAGGCTGAAGCAGCTGAAGAAAAGATTGCCGATAGCTTAAAGCAGGCACGCAAGGAGGCAGCAGATATTGTTGCCACTGCGAAGGCTGAAGCAACCCAGATGGTTGAGAAGGCTGAAGCGCAAGCAAAAACCCGTTCAGAGCGAATAGTGGCTGAAGCCCATGAAGATATCCAAAAAGATGTGTTGGCGGCACGCAAAACCTTAGAGAAAGACACTATCTCTCTAGTGAAGAAAGCAGCCGGCTTGGCGGTTGCCGGTATAGCTGACGAGCAGCTGGATACTGCGCTCATTAAGCAATCAGTTGAAGGGGCTAAAAAATAGCATGGCAACTACGCTTTCACGACGTAAACTAGCAGGTAACGCAGCTGCTCGATTAACGAGTGGCGAAAGCAAGAAAGCAGTACTGCGCGAACTTGCAGCGTATTTACTTGATACGAACCGTAAAAAAGAGGCCGAGCTAATTGTACGCGATATTGAGGCGATGCTTGCCGACGCTGGTACTGCAATTGGCACAGTGATCTCTGCGCGCACGCTAAGTAGCGATGCACTAATGGCAATCGAATCGTTTGTTAAGTCGCAGAATACAGCGATTACAAACGTAGTACTACGAGAACGTATTGACGAGACGCTAATTGGTGGCGTAAAACTCGAATTGCCTGGCCATCAGCTGGACGCTAGCGTGAAAGCTAAATTAGAACAATTAACGGTATAGGAGACCCGGAATTATGGCAGATTTACAAGTTGCAGAATTATCAAAAGACCTCCAGGCTGCTATTGCCGGACTGGAAAAGAACGAAGGCCTTCAATCAGCTGGTGTGGTCATCCGTGTTGGTGACGGCGTGGCATGGGTACATGGCTTGGCTGATGCTGGCTACAGCGAAGTGTTGCAGATTGACACCAAAAACGGTGTAGTTGAAGCATTTGCTCTAAACCTTATGGAAGATGAAATTGGTGCGGTAATTTTAGGCGACGATTCGAAAGTTGCAGCCGGTGACACTGTTCGCTTAAAGGGCGAAATCTTAACTGTGCCAGTTGGTGAAGAGTTACTAGGACGTGTAGTAAACCCACTTGGTCAACCACTTGATGGTGGCCCGGCAATCAACACTAAGGCAACAAATCCAGTTGAGCGTGAAGCGGTTGGTGTGATGGGCCGTAAACACGTTCATGAACCTATGATGACCGGTATTATGGCTATCGATGCCATGTTCCCTATTGGTCGTGGTCAACGTGAATTAATTATTGGTGACCGCCAAACTGGTAAAACCGCTGTGGCAATCGACACCATGATTAACCAAGCTCGAAATAAGTCTGATGTGATAAACATTTATGTTGCAGTTGGCCAAAAACTTTCTAAGGTAGCTGCCCTAGTTGAGCGATTGAAGCAAGAGGGCGTAATGGAGCAAACAATCGTTGTTGCGACCGGCCCGAGTGACCCAGCTTCTATGCTCTACCTCGCGCCATACGCAGGTACGGCTATGGGTGAATACTTCCGCGATAAAGGTGGCCATGCACTCATGGTGTATGACGATCTTACAAAGCATGCGGTTGCCTACCGTCAAATGTCGCTCTTGCTTCGCCGTCCACCCGGCCGTGAAGCCTTCCCTGGTGATGTGTTCTACCTTCACTCTCGCTTACTTGAGCGCTCGGCAAAACTTTCAGATGATCTTGGTGCCGGTTCACTCACTGCACTGCCAATTATCGAAACGCAGGCCGGTGATATTTCTGCTTACATCCCAACTAACGTGATTTCAATCACCGACGGTCAAATCTTTATGGAGACAGACCTATTTAACCAGGGTATTCGCCCAGCAATTTCAGCTGGTCTATCGGTATCTCGTGTGGGTGGTGACGCCCAGACGAAAGCCGTTAAATCGGTGTCTGGTCACTTGAAGCTTGGCTTGAGCCAGTTCCGCGAACTTGCGAGCTTTGCGCAGTTCGGTAGCGACCTCGATGAAGCTACCAAGAAGCAAATCGACCGTGGCCAACGCCTAACTGAACTCCTGAAGCAGCCACAATATCAGCCAATGAGTATTTGGGAGCAATGTGCGTCAATCTATGCAGTTGATGCGGGTGCATTTGACGGTGTTCCAGTAAATAAAATTAAGAACGCCCAGATGGCACTCCTCACTAAGCTATGGACTGACCACAAAAAGGATATGCAAGAGCTAAACAAGGGTGGCGATAAAGTTGAAAAAGATTCTGCCGTTGCTAAGCTTATTGAAAAAACCGCTAAAGCCGCCGCGAAAGGCTTTGAAGGCTAATAATGGCTGCACAAGAATCACCACGCTGGGCGAAAAATATGTTTGGTGAGCCTATAGGTATTGAGGCCTATGCTACTCTTGCGCGTGAGAATCGTGAAAAACGACTTGGCGAAAAAACTGTCGAATCGCTCGCCATGGAGTCGGCAGTTTACGATGTCGGCGTTGCACACGCAATGGCTGAACTTGATGCCCTGAAGGAACTCGATGAGCGGGGCCTCCCCCAGGTGATAAGGAGTGTCCGTGCCTAGCCAACGTCAACTAAAATCCCGCATTCGCTCGGTTAAAAACACCAAGCAAATTACCAAAGCTATGCAGATGGTAGCGGCTAGTAAAATGCGTCGCGCTCAAGAAGCCACGAAGCTCACCACTCCGTACACCGAGACAGCTCGCGACATTCTAGCTCACTTAGCTATGCAAGGTGAAACAAAAGACCACCCGCTATTTGAAATGCGTGAGGTAAAAAAGCGCCTGCTAATTGTAGTGGCGAGCGATAAAGGCTTGGCTGGGGCTTATAATACCAATGTGTCGAAGCAATACATTCGAGAACTTCTTACCGATGATACATCTGGAGTAAAGACATCTTCTATTGCTATCGGACGAAAAGTAACACAGTTTGCCACACGGGTGAAGAACGTTGAGCTACTCGGAGCATACGAAGACTTACCCGATCAACTAGAGGGCCACGAGCTGCGTCCAGCACTTGATACGGCGTATAAATTATTCACTAGCGGTGAAGTTGATGCAGTAGATATGGTATATACCGACTTTGTTAATAGTGTGACGCAAGTAGCAAAAACTGAGCGACTTCTGCCTGCTGGGCAGATTGAAGTAGCTGAAGCGAATACGTTAAGCGAAGCGTTGTTTGAACCAGATGCTGAAACGGTACTAGAAAGTGTTGTATACAGATTAGTGAATGCGCAGCTATTTCAGGCATTTCTAGATGCGCGAGCAAGTGAACATAGCATGCGAATGCTAGCTATGAAGAACGCTACCGATAATGCCAGCGACCTAATTGATGACCTAACGCTTGCCATGAACAAGGCGCGACAGGCCGCGATTACGCAGGAGCTAGCTGAAATTAGCGGTGGTGCGGAGGCGATGAAATAATGAAGGAGAATATGATGAGTAAACAAGGAACAATCACGCAAGTTGTGGGTGTGGTTGCCGACGTAGAGTTTGAAGCAGGCTCTCTGCCGGCGATTTACGACGCACTTGAAATTAAACGAAAAGATAAAGACACAGTGGTATTCGAGGTTGCGCAACACCTTGATGAACGTACTGTTCGCGCCATTGCTATGAGTAGCACCGATGGTTT
>JALRDS010000024.1 GCA_023259925.1 Candidatus Saccharimonadia bacterium | reverse complement strand
AGTGATTAAATTTGGTGATCCCGCGGAGAATCGAACTCCGATTGCCAGGATGAGAACCTGGTGTCCTAACCGTTAGACGACGGGACCAACTTCATTACTCTAGCAAAAACCACCCCTGTTGTCTAGCTGCTAGCTGAGAGTTTTTCGATAAAAGCAAGCAATTTTTTAGGTGTTATTTCTGCCTTTATCAAATAACCATCGGCATATTGTTCCATATCTTTTCTCGCTTGCTCGGTCTGATCGAAATTAGTGAGAACTACTACCTTTGTGCCGGGAATTAGATCTTGTGCACCACCTCGCAAAATTTGAAGGATTTCACCACCGCGACGCTCTGGCAGCATGACGTCTAGAAGCATTAAATCGTATGGTTTATTGCGTGCAGCAATTAGTCCATCGTTGCCGTCGACCATCCAGTCCACCGAGTACCCTGCCTTGTTCAGGCTCCGCACGTACATTTCGCCGATAAAGCGATCATCTTCCACAATAAGAATGTTTTTAATTGGCATAGTTGTAGTATACCGTATTAGCGTATGGGTTACCCACGGAATGCGCCATGGTTTTTTATCCAACCACTTGAAGAGTGTTGAATAAGTGATGTGTTGTTGGCTTGATCTTTAGTGAGCTTGTCGGCAACTGTAGCGTAGATAGGAAGCGACACTGTAAAAGTAGAGCCATGGCCTTCAACACTTTTTACCGATATCTTTCCGCCGGTGCTTTCAACAATAGCCTTCGTGATGTATAGGCCAATTCCGGTTCCGGCAACAGTTTCACGAGAACGATGCGACCGATAGAACTTGTGAAACAAATTAGCAATCACGTTCGGGGGCATCCCTATTCCGTAATCAGTTACGGCTACTTCAACGAAGTCACCATTTACGCTAGCGCTTACTTCTATAGACCCGCCGTCATTTGAGTATTTAATAGCGTTATCTATTAGATTTCCCAGTACTTCGCTCATGCTGTTTGAGTCAGCCGCGATAGTCGGTAGATTTGGCGGGAACGACACGCTCAATAGTCGCTGCTGCGCCGCTGCGCGCATTCGCATGTCGTCAGCAATAACATCGTAGATATCCGCCAGTTGCTGTTCGGCAAGATGAATTTTTAAATGCCTACGATCAAATCGACTGGCGTTCAAGATATTATTTACATAGCCGCTTAGTCTGTTCGCGCTGATTATAAGTCGCTGGAATAATTCTTCTTGGTCGCCGTCATACACGCCAATTAGCTCATCATTTAGTGTATCTAAGTATCCACGAATAACAGTGATGGGTCCGCGTAGCTCATGGGCGGCGAATGCAATAAAGTCGAGATCGTCGTCCTCGGGTTGGTATTCGCCTGTTCTATCGAGCATGGTAATAATTGTTTCGGCTTCACTTCCTCTATCGTATGATACGTGAATATCGAATATACGACGTTCCGATTCGCCCGCTAATTTATTAGGGATACGACGCCATGACTTTTCAGCATGAATATCATGCTCACCACGTTCAGACAACCACTCCATAATAGGTTGATCTACATCAAAAATTAGGTCGAGCGACCTCACGCCGTTACTGTCAATCGATATCGGCGCTGCGCTATTCGCAAATATAATTTGCTTTGATTGATTCATCATAACAATACCTGTGCTCGTGTGGTTCAATTGCCCGCTGATATTCGGTAAGGCAATGCTGCTTTTTGGTGAATCGAATTCCGTAATGTTGGCGCTCGCTATGGCGTATATTTGCTTTAAGAGCGGCCGTAACTTATTTCGGGAATAGTACGAATCATTGATATTCGGTGGAGTTAAGTCTGTCGGTTCACCAGAAATATGCACCAGTGCACTTGAAAGATCTTTTACTGGACGCATGGCGATGCTCGTCGATACGATCGTTGAGACGATTGCAATCGCAGTAACTAAGACAATAACAATCCAGGCATCGATAGTTGGCTGCGGATAAAGGGCTAGAATAATGCCTATTGTTATTGCGCACACGATAAGCTGTAGAACTATGGAACGTGTGAGCGTGTGCTTTTTGTAACGATACCAGAAGCGATTCAACTGCTCGTCTTCAGCGCGCGTATCTTTTATCGCCATGATACACTTCCTCCGCTTATGGGAACGGCCGAAATCCAGGTGGTACCTGGCTGCAGCAATATCCGCTTATCTTCTGAATCGGTAAAGTACAGCTGACCTTGCTGACTATCTTTACGCCATGAAACTTTTTTGGCAGTGCCGTTCTGGAAAATCACCGCATCCCCCTTGCCGGTGGTGGGGATACTCTCACGATAGCCGTCTTCGAACACTTGGGTCATGGTTACCCGAAGGGCAATAACAACATCTGCAGTAATTTGTCCTTTCTCTCTATCGGTGTGCGGGGCGCCAGCTTGGGATCGTGCGTACTGTTTCGTTTTTTCATCATACGAGTAGGACGAGTTGTATGTTGGACCACTGATATTAATATCTATTTTCTTGGCTGACTCGACAGTAGATGCCTTTTCATCTGTATTTGAGCCTTGTGTAGCTGCAGGCTGATCTTCCTCAATGCGTTCTAGGCCGGTTGGATTCGATGACGTGTAGCCTTTTTGAGAGTTTAATTGGTCTAGCTTAGCAAAGCTGGTATATACATTATGCGGCGCATAGCGGTCTGCTGATCGCCAATAAGCGGCCGCATTAAAGAATTGGTCAATATCACGGTACTGACCATTGCGCACCTTCTGTAGTGATTGGTAGCTGCCACCAACGTGGGCTATGCTTGCGTCATAGGGCGTGGCCCAGTCAAGGAAATACATTCGTAGGCTTCGCACTGGACCGATTAAGCTTGGCTTATTTTGCTGATACACAGCCAAGAAGCGAGTAATGCCACCTTCGGCCACAGCCTCGTATACAACTTCTGCATCTTTCAGTCCTGATTGCGGCCGGGCATCGGGACTGTTTTCTATCATGATCGCCGTGACGGGTTTTGATTTATCCAACTCAGATTCTATTTGAATACCAGTTAGCGGCGCATAGAATACTGGTGCAGGCTCCTCTATAACAACAGGAGCTTTCTTGACCGCTTTGACTTCAGGTTCTGGTTGTCGCCAAAATAGCGCAAGCACGGTCAAATTAATCGCGATAATCAGTCCCAATATAATCACGATAATAGTTCGTGCTGGGTGGGCGTGCACCCACGCCTTAAAACGGGCGAGTAGCCTAGGATTAGAAGACGTAACGCGTTGCATTACGCTTAGTATAGCATGCTGCTTATGCTTCGCTTAGGTGTTGTATGGTATTTTCGAGCCGTTTCAGCGTTTTTTCTTTACCCATTAGTGCAAGCGTATCGTTGAGCTGTGGGCTGAAGGGAGACCAAGTAGTCGCTATGCGCACAAGGCTGAATAGGACGCCAGGCTTTTGGCCTGTTGTATCGAGTAAATTATTAAGCGACTCTTGGATTGCTTCGGGTGTCCAGATCGATAGGTCATCGAACGTATCCATGGCTGACTGTAGCATGGCGATTATGTCGGGAGTTGCAAGTTTCTTCAGTTGTTTATTGCCAGTAATCAAGTCCATATCTAATACCGGTTCTTCAAAAAAGTACGTTGTAAGCGTCGGCAAATCATGCAGGGTTTTTAGCCTATCTTTTGCTAGCGCTAACACGCTATGCTTGTAGTTTTCATCTGCAGATTCAGCCGATGCGGGCCAGTAGCTGGCTACTCGTTTATACAGATCATCATTACTTAATGCGCGAATGAACTGTCCATTCATCCAGAGTAGGCGTTTTTCATCAAACCGCGCACCACTTTTTTGTACGCGCGAAAGTGAAAACGAATCAATAAGTTCTTGCCGTGTAAACACCTCCTGCTCTGTTCCGTCGTTCCAGCCGAGTGTAGCAATGAAGCTAAGCAAGGTTTCAGGTAGGTATCCTTCTTCGATGTATGACAGCACGTCCTTAGCTCCATCACGTTTTCCGAGCTTCTTATTACCTTGTTCGTTCATTATGTGTGGCATAGTCGCGAAGATAGGCAGTTCCAATCCGAGTGCTTCGTATAGATTGAGATAATTTGGCGTACTACTAATAAATTCCTGGCCACGTATTACGTGTGTAATCTGCATTTCTGCATCATCAACAATATGTGCAAAATTATAGGTTGGGTAACCATCTGACTTAATTAAAATAAAGTCATCAATTACCTCTGGTCCTGTATGCAGCTCACCCATCACCTCATCGTGCCATGTGTAGCTTTTTGGGTCGGCTTTAAAACGGAGCGGTGTTGTGCCATCCCAGGCTCGCGGATTCTCGGGACGATGATTACGGTATAAAAACGCTTTCTTTTCTTGTTGCGCTTGCTCTCTAAAAGCCTGCACTTCTTCTGCTGTGTAAGGGTCGGCATATGCCCGGCCGCTGTCTATTAGCTTCTGTGCCCATGCCCGGTAGATGTGCAGCCGCTCACTTTGTTTATAAGGCGCGTACGGTCCGCCAACATCTAGCCCCTCGTCACGGTTCAATCCAAGCATGTCTAAACATTCTAAAATGTGGTTTGCTGAACCCTCGACTTCCCTATTTTTGTCGGTGTCTTCCAGACGCAAAATAAATTCACCGCCGGCATTTCTAGCGGTTAGCCATGCAAATAAACCGGTGCGCAGGTTGCCTACATGCATGAAGCCGGTAGGACTAGGGGCAAAACGAGTACGTATTTTCATCTATTGAATTGTACCAGACATCACTAAGGGTGGCTATTGATTGCCGAGCATGTAGTTGATTTGAGCGCTCCAGGCTCCTGAGCATGGGCATCCAACAGTTTCGAGGTATGTTCCCATGCTATAGTCTTGGTATGAATCTGTTCGTGTGTGGCTGATGCCGGATTTTTTCCAGCCTCTGGCGTACCAGTATGGTACTGAGCTCCCTGATGGCGCGGAAGGTATTGAAGCGATATAGGTAGGTACAAGTTTCAGTGCCAGTGAACTCACATTACATGAGCTGACCGCAGTGCTGTTATCTGAGCCACAAGAGGGGTATTCATTGTTATCAATTTTATATAATTCGAGTGCCTTTTCTACATTGCGTAGTTCTGTTTGCCGCTCAGAATCCCTGGCTCGTTGCTGAATACCGTTATACGCCACAATACTAATCGCTGCTCATATAGCGATAACAACAATGACAATGAGGAGCTCGACGATGGTGAAAGCGTTTGACTTTTGTGTCATGGCGCCGGTCCAGTTGATGTCGAGTTATTCGTAGGGCCGTTCCATGTCCAGTCGACTGAGCTGCCATCCCTGTATGTAAATTGAGTACTGCCTGCCGTGATCATCACTGCATCCCAGTATATTAAATTACTGGCTGAGTTGGTGGCGCCGTTATATAGACGGATTTCGAGTGCAGTAGAATTTGATGGCACTGAAAATGTAGTTGATATCCGGTAGCTACCCGAAGCATTTGCCGCAACGCTTGACTGAGCCTGCGTGCTTGGCGTGCCACCATTCCATGAATATACGGTGATGCCTCGTGCCCTTGAATCTAAGCTCCCCGACTGCGGGGTTGGGATGTGAATGGTTGCTGACACTGTATACGTGTTGCCTGGGCTTACGTTATCCGGGAATGTGTTAGTGCCGCCAACTCGTATAAAAGTGTCGGGCGTACCACCCGCGGGAGTTATGACAGCTGAGTATGTACCGCTGACACTACCGTTAGTTGAACGACTTATCGCAGCGCTTATATTAGACCAGGCTGACGTGTTTGTCTCAAAACTTGGATTCACCGCTAAATTCGTCACCGCCCCTACTCCCCCTTGTCCATGGCCAGGACAGCCAC
>JALRDS010000050.1 GCA_023259925.1 Candidatus Saccharimonadia bacterium | reverse complement strand
ACTGACTTCTCCTTTGATATGCATGCTCCTACGGACACTGCTAGCAACCGATACGGACATGCCTGTGCCGTTGCAGATAGTCAGCTATACTGCTGGGGATATGGCTACGGCTATGTGCTTGGTAACGGTGATACAGCCTCTCAAAACACTCCTCAGCTGGTTACTGCCTTTGTTGGTAAAGCCGTAACTGCGGTATTTACAAAACGCTATGATAACAATAACTCTGCTGCGACTTGTGCCATTGCAGACGGCCAGCTGTATTGCTGGGGAATCGACTACGTGCAGTCAGGCGCAGTTTTAGGCACCGGAGTTGGGCAAACCAACGTTATGAACCCAACATTAGTCGGTGGCGCAATGGCAGGGAAGACGGTCGGACGGTAGTACCAGAATGCGCTACTGACTTGATTCGGACCGTCTCATTTGCTATGATTATCGTTGTGTTCTTTTCGCGCAGAAACATTAAAATATAACATTTAAAGGTCGAATGCGCGGAGTATAGAACAGTACGCCCTTAAGAGCGTGCAACGGAGCATAAACTACATGCCAATCGCTATCACGTTTGCCCCAAGCAGGAGCAAACGCGTCGCAGTGGATGTGGTGCCTGCCGAATGGCAAAAGTATTTAGAACAATAGAACGTTCAACTCGTAACCTAGACTACCCCTTAGCGTTACATCCCAAAAATAAAATCATCCCAAGGCACCGGGATGATTTTTATATTACTATAGTAGTCTATTCTTTAGGATCTTCGGCTGAAACGGTAATGCCATTCTTTTCAAAAGCTTCAAGTAGCTTCTTTTCTAGTGCTTCCTCTGAACCAAAGTCAGCTTGTTCTAACATTTCACCGTTTAACAAAATAGTTGGCGTTGAGTTGGCGCCAATTTTACGGCCCAAGGCTAGGTCGAAGTTAATTTTACGGTTAATGCGGGCGGATTCATCTGTAAGTGTTTTTTCGTAGGCTTCGACATTTACACCAGCATCAACTGCGAATTGTTTAAATAGGTCTGCTCGCTCACTTGCTGAGGCATCCGACCAAGTTGATTGGCGTTCAAATACCAAGTTGTGCATTTCCCAGTACTTACCGTTAATGCCAGCTGCTTCAACCGCAGCTGCAGCCGCACGAGCATTTGGGTGAATGGTGGTAAGCGGGAAGTTCCTAAATACAAAGGCTAGCTCGTTTTCGTATTTTTCACTTAGTGCTTTTAACGTTGGGTGGGCTGCGCCACAACCTGGGCATTGAAAGTCCCCATATTCAACTAAAATTACTTTTGATTCTTTGTTGCCGTATACGTGATCGGCAATGTTACCGCTATTTTCGGTTGCTGCTAGCACTTTGTTTTCTTTTACATTCGACACATCAATATTATCGCGTGATGACCACACTACTAATCCGCCAAATAGTACTACGCATACGGCCGCAAATATAATCCAGGCTTTTGTGCTCATTTCTAACTTTTCCTCCTTAAGCTGCTTACCATTGTATACTAAAACGCTTTGTTTTTCCTACGCCCGACAGGTACAATAAAGCTTGTGATTAGCGCTTTATTATTTATTCTTGTAGTTTTAGTTGGCTTACTGTTAGTAGCATTATCTTCAGTATCGCCAAACCAACCTGCGATTAGTAGTTTTGAGCTGAAACGACGAAAAGAGGCGGCGGGTAGCGATAATCTTGAGTGGCTGAGAAGTGAAGTATACCGTGACGTGCAATCGCTGCAGCGCACAGTAATTAACGTATTATTGGTTGTTTTTGTGGCTGCTGCAATTGCTCGCTTTGGCGCTTTTTGGGGCGTAACTATTAGTTTTGTTGTAGCTTTGCAGTACGCTGCTGTGGGCAGGTTTAATTTAGTTCGTAGTTATAATCAAAAGCTCTATAACGAGAACGAGCGGCGTATTTTAGAGTATTTGTATCAGCATCGTTCGTATATCAAGATATTCCGTTCAGTAGCGCCAGCGCAACAAGCACCTGCCATTGCGTCAAAATCAGAACTTACACATGTACTTGAAGTATCAACAGGCGTGTTAACTTCCGACGAAAAGTCGTTAATCATTAGCAGCTTGTCGTTCGAAGATAAAACGGTGCAACAAATTATGACACCAAAAAGTGTCGTAGATACTATTTCTAAAGATGAAATACTAGGCCCGCTCGTACTTGATGATTTACATAGTACAGGCCACAGCCGCTTCCCGGTTATTAATGGCGATATCGACCATGTTGTAGGCGTGCTACATTTACGTGATGTATTAACGGTTGATTCATCTAAAAAAGCTACCGCCACGGTTGAATCGGCGATGTCTAAAAAAGTATTTTATATTCGCCAAGATCACACGCTTCACCAGGCCTTATCGGCATTCCTACGAACGCACCATCACTTATTTATGGTAATTAACGAATTTCACGAAACCGTTGGTATTGTTACGTTAGAGGATACACTAGAAACGCTACTCGGTAGAAAAATTATCGATGAGTTCGATGCCCATGATGATATGCGTGCAGTAGCAGTGAGGCAAGCTGCTAAGAAGCCACTTGCTGGTAAAGAAGTCTAACTTAGTCGCTATGAACGGCGGCCCGGCCAATGCTCACAATGTGACGTGCCCTAAATTGATCAAACGCTTTTTTATCCATACCGTGCCGTTTAATGTGAGTGGTAATATATTCTGAGCCAAGGAACCGTGGCAATATAACGTACGATGCACCGTGTTTGTATAGCTCCAAGGCATCCTCGTAGGTGCGTGCATGGCAAATAAATACAAAGTCGTGCGAATGATGATGTAAGAAGCTAAGTAGTAATAAGTTCACGCGCCGATCAATAATGGTGCTGGCAATAAATTTAGCATGGCCAGTATTTATTTCCTCTAAGAATTCATGGTCGGTTGCGTCTCCGTAGGCATGTCGAATACCTTGGGCTTCTAGGTGCTCAATCACCTCAGGGTTGTAATCTACAATTAAGTATCGCTGTTTCATGTCGCGGAACATTTGCAAAAACTCATGCCCGCCATGGTGGTACCCGAACAGTACCGCACTATATAGGCCACGTTTTTGCTTTTTCTCACGAGGGGTTTTACGTTCAAAAATAGCTAGTAGTGGGTGAATCTTTTTATATAGCGACTCATCGTATTTCATTAGGTAGGTGCTTAGGGCAATGGTAATTAGCGCTACTAAGGTAATAATGCTACCTGCTTTGGCATCAATCAATTCGGTTTGAATGGCTAGCACCACAAGAACAATAGAGAATTCACTAATTTGACTCAGGTGAATACCAGCCTTAAAACTAGTAAGTTTTGTATAGCCCAGCGCCCCTAGGCTTGCCATGGTTACAATTGGCTTACCAATTAACACAATTGCCGAAAGTGCAATCGCCGGGATAATAGTCGTAGCGAAATCATCAAACACGAACGTTTCGCCCAGGCTTACAAAGAATAACACCACAAAGAAATCACGCAGTGGCTTGAGTCGTGTGCTCATTTCCATAGCGTATGGAAGTGATGCCAGGGCAACACCCGCAAACAGTGCGCCTACTTCGTGCGAAAACCCAGCAGCACCGAATAGGGTAGAAACACCAAATCCCCAGGCAACAGCAAACACAAATAATAGTTCTTGGCTTTTTGCCAGCATTTTAGAAAAGCGCGGCACCACATGAGCGCCAACAACGTAGAGGAGTAGTCCTAGCCCAATCGCCTTGGCGCCCAGTTGCAATAAATCGTTGGCACCAAGGCTGCCATTCGATGCTGCTGCCACTGCCACCATAGCCAGGGTTGCTACAATGTCATCGACTAAAATAACACCAATTGCGATCTGGCCATGCAAGCGACTAATCTCGCGTTTGTCGCTTAGTACCTTTAAGATCACGATGGTACTCGAGAAGAACAAGGCAACACCAATTACAAGCGCCGTTTGGATATCAAAACCAAATGCACTGGTGGCGGCAACTCCCAGTCCGCCTACCAGGGTAAATATAGTTGCTGCTGTAACAAGCGAAACCTTACCCAGGCTACGAATGACGGCAGCGTTCATACCAAGGCCAATAATAAATAGCAGCAGGGCGATACCAATTTCGCTAAACCCTTCAAAGGCCTCTTTGGCGTGGATCAAATCAAGTAGAAGTGGGCCAACCAAGATACCCGCTAAGATGTAGCCCAGGATTAAAGGCTGTTTGAGTAATCGCATCACGATAGAAATACCCGCTACAACAACGAGTACAAGGCTTAGTTCGGTAAAAATATTTGCGCTATGCATGTGTCTATATTGGTAATGCTTTAGTATCAGTATGACAGTTCGCTTGCGTACTGACAACCACCCCTGGTGAACATGGGCAAATCACGGTATACTATACCTAATATGACAAGAACACTTATTAGAGACATTCCTCAGCATGTCGGCGAAACAATCACTATTCAAGGCTGGTTACATAAAAAACGCTTACTAGGCGGCTTGAACTTCCTCACTGTGCGCGACCGTTCAGGTATAGCCCAGAATTTGATCGAAGCCAAAGAAGAAATCGAAAAGCTGCGTGGCCTTCAAATTGGCACAGTGGTGAGCTTTACTGGCACAGTTGTGGCCGACGAACGTGCCCCAGGCGGTGCTGAGTTACATGACGTAGTGGTTGAAGTGCTTACGCCAGTTACTGAAGAACCGCCAATTGAAATTGATAAACCGCTCAGCCATAAGTCAGAGAACCTTGATACACTTTTTGAGCACCGTGTGCTTGGGCTTCGCAACCTACAGGAGCAAAAGATTTTTAAAATCCGTGCAAGTTTAGTTCGTGAACTACGTAACTACTTGAATGCTAACGAATTTGTAGAAATTGACACGCCAAAACTCCTTGGTGCTGCTACAGAAGGCGGCGCGGAGGTATTTACGCTCGACTACTTTGGTAAAACAGCTACATTGGCGCAAAGCCCGCAATTTTACAAACAAATAATGGTTG
>JALRDS010000047.1 GCA_023259925.1 Candidatus Saccharimonadia bacterium | reverse complement strand
ATATCAATACGTAAGTCTTTCGGGTCGATCACCACGTCGGTTTCTTCGGCCTCTGGCAGTACGGCTACAGTCGCGGTACTGGTGTGGATGCGGCCTTGAGATTCTGTTGCGGGTACACGCTGCACGCGGTGCACACCAGATTCAAATTTAAAGGTTGCGTATGGCGGCAAGTCGCTGCCCTTAATCTCGATAATTACTTCTTTGTAGCCGCCGTTGTCTGAACGATTCTCGCTCATGAGTTGGGTTTTAAAACCATGTGACTCGCAGTAGCGGAGGTACATACGCAGTAAATCGCCTGCGAAAATGGCTGCTTCGTCGCCACCAGCGCCTGCGCGAATTTCCATAATAACGTTTTTATCGTCGTTCGGGTCTTTGGGTGTGAGCAGGATAAATAGCTCTTCATTGAGCGTTTCAAGTTGTGATTCAAGTTCAGGGATTTCTGCCTTAGCAAGTTCGGCTAGCTCATCGCCACCAACTGAGAGTTCTTTGGCTTCTTTGAGTTGTTGCTCGAGCGATTCCCGTAGTTTGGCTTTTTCTAGCAGGTTTTCAAGCTCGGTGAGTCGACGATTTTTACTGGCGAACCCAGAATCACTAAATGCGTCGGGGCGCGACAGAAAGTCAGTTAGTTCTGACTTTTCTTTCTGTAACTCATCGATGTTTAAATTTATAAGTGGCATAGATACTTTCTATTATGTCATATAAAAAGACTGCTCCGAAGTTGAACTAGGGAGCAGTCTTTTGAGTGGTGCGCTATTTGTCGCTAGATTTTTTAGCGGCCTGAGCGGCTTTCTTCTTTGCCTTGTTGGCAAGTTCGTTTTTGCGAGCTTCTGCTGCGGCAAACTTCGCCTTAAAGCGATCAACACGACCTTCGGTGTCGATGATTTTTTCCTCACCGGTAAAGAACGGGTGAGAAGCGCTACTGATGTGTACCTTTACGAGTGGGTATTCGTTGCCGTCTTCCCATTTAATGGTGTCGTCAGTTTGCGCAGTGCTTTGCGTTAAAAACGCAAACCCAGCCACATCGTCGCTGAATACGACCGGGCGGTAATTTGTAGGGTGAATACTGCTTTTCATAACCGTGTAATTGTATCTGTTTTTTGGTGAAATGTCAAAGGGTGGAATAGTGTGGTACACTAAACACAACCATTAATAACATATCGAAGGGCATCGAACGTTATGAATTATGTAAAACAAAAAGGCTTTACAATCGTCGAACTGCTCATTGTTATTGTTGTGATTGCTATTTTAGCCGCTATATCGGTTGTTGCGTACAATGGTATTCAATCCAGGGCGGAAAATGCCAAAACAGTGGCTGCAGTAACTAGCTGGGTTAAAGCATTGCAGATGTATAGGCTCGATACAGGAAGCTATCCATCAGTGCATTCGTGCCTGGGGGACACATCTACATATACTGATTCTCACAATGGTAGGTGCTGGGGTACAAACACAGACGGGACTTGGGTTGTTAGCACTACATTCTTATCCCAGATGAGTCCATATTTGAGTACGTATCCAGCGCCATCAAACAAAGATGTGCATGCGAATTCTGGCGGTAATCAATACCGCGGTGCAATGTACTACAGATATGGAGCAGGGGCGGAAAGAATCTATGTACAAATCCTAGGTATTAGTGGATCGTACACTAATTGTCCAGATATCAGTGGGCTAGGACCTGCTTTTAGCGGCGCAAGTAGAACTAATGGATATTCATGTTACTATAACTTACCCCAGTAGAAAGAAATGAGAATGACTCAAGTGAAAATCGATACTAAAGCGGGTGGTGGATTTACCATCGTCGAGCTACTTATTGTTATCGTGGTGATTGCCATTTTAGCCGCTATATCAGTTGTGGCGTACAATGGCATTCAAATGCGAGCTAAGGTTACTCGAGCGACGTCAGACTTAAAAAATATGCAGAAGTTGGTTGAGCTGCATAGGGCGGACAAGGGCTTATATCCAATTTCGAGTGGCGGTAACTGGTCTCATCAAAATACAAGTACGCAAAATAGCTTTATACCAGGAATAGTATCGGAATATGCAAGCTCTTTGCCGATGGCTGATACGGGCGGCTCATACGTATATCGTTCTAATACAGCAGGAACTGAATTTAAAATTATACGCTATCGTGGTGGTGGATTGGAGGGTGGTGAACGCAACTATGCGCCTGATTCAATGAAAGATGCGAACTCAGATCGCTACGGTGTGTGGTCGAGTGGAGGGTATAGTTTATAGTGATAAAAAAAGGCTTCACCATAGTAGAGCTATTAATAGTTATCGTGGTAATTGCTATTTTAGCTGCGATATCGATAGTTGCGTATAATGGCATTCAAACTCGCGCAGAAAATACCAAAACAATATCTGCTGTGAGTGCGTGGGCAAAGGCGCTGCAGATGTACAAGATCGACAATGGCAGTTATCCTTCCATAAACTCCTGCTTAGGTGCCCCGTCTACCTATAGCAATACTCACTCTGGCCGATGTTACGGTGACAGTACGAACGGCACCTGGATTGTTAACAATGGGTTCTTAAACGCTTTAAATCCGTATATTGGGTCGTCGTATCCTGAACCTTCTAACAAAGATATTAACGCAAATGCTAGCGGGAACCAATACCGCGGTGCTATGTATTATTTGAACGCTGGGGCGCATGAAATACGCGTAAGTCTTATAGGCATTGGCTCTATTAACGAGTGCCCTGCAATATCTGGCTTAGATACAGTGAGCTCAACGTTGAGTACAACTGAAAGTAGGATCTGTAGGTATCCATTACCGCAGTAATAGGTGGGTATGAAGAAAGGTTTTACCATTGTTGAGCTGCTAATCGTAATCGTAGTTATTGCTATACTCGCAGCTATTTCGGTGGTGGCGTATAACGGTATTCAAGATAGGGCAAAGCAGTCACAAATTAAATCTGATTTACGAAGCCTGGATGCTGCTGTTAAGGCTGCTCGTATAAATCGTTCGACGGCTCTTAGATATATTACAGGAAGTAATGCAAGTGGAGGTTCCTGCTGGTCAAAGCCTGATGGAACTGATTTGGCTACATTAGATAAAAATACAGACGGCTGCTGGGTTGCTTATAGGTCTGCGCTATCTACTATTTCGGCGGCGAGTGGTATGAATGTTAATGGCCTAGTTGATCCCTGGGGAAGACCATACTACATAGATGAGAACGAGGATGAACCGGTTGGGTCTTGTAGAGATGATAATTATGGCGTATATTCCCGACCGTTTACTACAGGGCAGACTATGACAAAAACGTATGCTACTCGAGGATGCTAGCTATGAAGAATAACAGATCAGCGTTTACTATAGTAGAACTACTTATCGTAATTGTGGTTATCGCGATATTAGCGTCAATATCCGTCGTAGCATACAACGGGATACAGCAGCGAGCTCGTGACTCGCAGCGGTTTAGTGACTTTTCGCTTATGCAAAAAGCACTGACGATGTATTACGCAGATAACGGTGCGTATCCAAAATGTGGCACATCTACAGGTTCACGTGGTGGGTGTGCGTGGTCTGATGTCGCCAGTAAGCTGGTACCGAAATATATTTCAAAGTTACCAAATGACCCTATAAACGTGGGGCCGGTAAACGTATATTACTATGCATGGGGTTACGAAGCTACAGGGCCTATGAGCCATGGATCAACAGATTCTGATCAGGATTACTCGATAGGAACCTACATTGAATCTAAGGGGTGCCCATGTACCTCACATTGGAGCGGGCAAATAAATTACATGTTGGGTACATAGTGCAGTTGTTGGCGTTGCCAAGCTTAGCATTAACTGGTATAATCAGCTGGTAATTAATTTAACGAAGCACTACTCACTCGTATCCTTCGAAACAATCGAGAAATGGTGAGTAGGAAGGGAGAAGGATATCATGGCAGTTGCTGTTGATATGAAAGC
>JALRDS010000091.1 GCA_023259925.1 Candidatus Saccharimonadia bacterium | reverse complement strand
TTTATCCTGCTCACACCCAAAGACCCGAACGACGATAAAAACGTTATTATGGAAATTCGCGCAGGCGCTGGTGGCGACGAGGCAGCCATTTTCGCAGGCGATTTACTACGTATGTACCTGCGCTACTGCGAGTCACACGGTTTTAAAACCCAACTCATGAGCGAGAATCGTTCGGACAACGGCGGCTATAAAGAAGTAATTATCGAGATTAAGGGCAGCGACTTGCCACCATACGCAACCTTTAAGTTTGAATCCGGCGTCCACCGGGTGCAACGCGTACCTGCAACAGAATCTCAAGGCCGCATCCACACCAGTACCGCGACTGTAGCCGTACTGCCCGAGGCCGAAGAAACCGACGTGGTGATCGACCAGAAAGACTTACGTATTGATATCTTCCGTGCCAGTGGCCATGGTGGTCAATCAGTTAACACTACTGATTCAGCTGTGCGCATTACTCACCTTCCTTCAGGGCTAGTGGTCAGTAACCAAGACGAGAAATCACAGCTAAAGAATAAAGAAAAAGCCATGAGCGTGCTCCGCTCACGGCTCCTCCAAATTAAGGTAGATGAAGAAAACGCTAAACTTACTGCCGAACGCCGAGATTTGATCGGGAGCGGTGATCGTAGTGAGAAAATCCGTACCTATAACTATCCGCAAGATCGAATTACCGACCACCGAATTGGCTACTCACGTAGTGGCATGCCGGGTGCGATGAACGGCGACATCGATGATTTAATTGAAAAACTGGCCGCCTACGAGCGCGAGCTCAAAGCCCAAAACGCTGAAGCCTAGTCACAAGCTACTTCGAAGAATCAACTGCTACAGCAACAGCATCACCGTCACCGTCGCCATCGATATCGCGCTCAACCACCGCATATTCACTCGCACTTGGAACGGTTAGTGCACTGGCGGTTAATGAAGTTGATTGATCAGGGTTTTCGATTAGGTATTCTGTTACAGCTGGGTTATTTAAAATAGCTTCCGATGCAGTATTGGCTGCAGGATTTCCCTTTTCGATTGATATGCCATCCACAGCCACCGTGTCGCCTGGGGCGAGTGGCACTTTTCCGCTATCTTGTGACAGCTCAGTATATGTCTTGTCTGTTTGCACGGGCTCTGCCTCACCGCCGACTCGCGGCAGTAATAGGAATGAAGCTGCTGCCACCGCACCTATACCTGCAAGTATCCCACGCATCCTACCACCCGACTCAGGAGTAGCTTGACGCTCTCGTGACAGAGAATCACTTACATCGCTAATACCAGTAGTAGCCCGCGCAATTGCTTCGGGGTCGTTTTGTCCAAAATTTTTAATATTATTTTTATTTTCTGGATTCATGAGATTATGCTATCACACTTATGTTTATTTGTCAATGTTTTGCGTATTATGCAAGCCGTGGGATAATATAATACATATGACAATCAGTGCTTGGATTCGAGATGCCACCAATGAGCTAGCCGACGCTATGCTCCCCTCCCCGCGGCTGGATGCTGAGATTATTTTAGCGCACACAATTCGACGACCACGAACCTACCTTCACGCCCATGGCGATGAGGAGCTTACGCTGCGTAACGAGGACATCGCCAATGCTCGAATTGACTTACGTAAAGATCGCGTGCCAGTTGCTTACATTATTGGCCATAAAGAATTCTATGGGCGTAGGTTCCAAGTAAACCCGAGCGTGTTGATTCCTAGGCCTGAATCAGAACAATTAATTACACTACTCCACCAACTGCTGCCCAATACGGCGCCCCTCGAAGGCATCGCTACTAAAAAGCTGGTTGATATTGGAACCGGCAGTGGTTGCCTAGGCATTACTGCAAAGCTACAATTCCCAGAGCTGCAAGTGGCATTAACCGATATATCCCGGCACGCACTCAGCGTAGCGACTAAAAACGCACAAGCGCTTGGTGCTGACGTTGAGACATTCGTGAGCGATATTTTACTTAATTACCCATACACTCCCGATATCGTAATCGCAAATTTACCCTACGTTAATAAAGAATGGGACTTTTTATCACCAGAACTCGCTAGCGAGCCCGATGAAGCCTTGTATGCAGACGATAATGGCTTGGCCGTCATTAAGCGGTGTCTTGAACAGGTGGCGACACGCGGTAAAAACGGCACACTACTACTGCTCGAAGCCGACCCTCAACAGCTTGATGCCATTGCAAGTTTTGCAAAACCCCTACAATTTAAAGAGCTACAGCGCACAGAATACGCCATAGCCCTTACACTCGCCAAATAACTACCTATTGTTGATACGTGCCGAGCGTTACACTAATAGTTCGCTCTTTGCCATCTCGTAGTAGCGTCACTTCTACCTTATCACCTGGTTGGTACTCGGATACCAAGCTGGCAACACTGGCAATCTCACCCACCTTAAAGCCATTAACTGCCGTGATAATATCGCCGTCCCGAATACCTGCCTTGGCGGCCGGCCCACCAGATTGCACGCTTCGCCCACTTGTTGCTGTTATATAATCACCACGATTAACTGTTAAATCATATTCTTCGCGCACTTGGGCGTTTATTGAAACATACTGCACCCCAAGATATGGCCGCTCCACTTTGCCTGTTTCAACCAAGTTTTGCAACATACCCTTCGTTGCCCCAATCGGAATTGCAAAGCCAATGCCCTGACCTTCAGTCGACACAGCTGTATTAATACCAATTACCTGACCTTTTAGATTCAACAACGGGCCGCCAGAGTTGCCGGAATTAATCGCGGCATCGGTTTGAATTAAGTCAGTAAGGCTTTCGGCACTATCGCCCGAAACACCGCCACTTGATGCTACAACTGGTCGGCCAGTTCCCGACACAATACCGCTGGTTACCGTATTTTGATACTGTCCTAGCGCATTACCGATTGCAACGACTCCTTGACCGATACGAATTGTCTTTGAATCACCTAGGGTAACCGCCGGCAGATCGGTAACATTCTTTATTTTCAGGAACGCTACGTCATTCAGCGGATCAACGCCCACCACTTCAACGTTTTCAAATGTATCACCACTCTGCATCACTACGGATACATCGCTAGCACCGTCAACTACGTGCTTATTTGTCATAATATAGCCGTCCGACGATACAATCATACCGGTGCCTGCACCGCCCTGCTGATAGGATTGATTATAGAACCGCGAAGTTCGCTCCGTTGTTGTAATGATTGAGACAATACTAGGTGACACCGCTTTCGCAACTGCTGCAATCGACTCCTCATTGGCAGTCACAGTTGCATTACCGTCCTCTTCTGAGCTGGTAAGTACTGTCGGTGTTGCACTAGATTGCATTTCGTTTTGCAAGTATGCACCGCCATATCCAGCCGTTCCACCGATCAGTAGCATAGCCACCGCCGCTACAAACCAGGTAGCCGATGGCTTCTTGGTAGTCTTCTTTTTTGCAACCGGTGTTCCGCTCACAGCACCACTTGACGTGTCAGTTGAAGCATTAGCCGCATCGGCATATTTTTTTGGTTCAGTTATAATAACAGGTTTATTTGAATCACTCATGACAATAATGTATCCTCCTCACCTAAAA
>JALRDS010000078.1 GCA_023259925.1 Candidatus Saccharimonadia bacterium | reverse complement strand
GGAGAGGTGGCCGAGTGGTCGAAGGCGCACGCTTGGAAAGCGTGTGTGTGGGTCAAACTGCACCGTGGGTTCGAATCCCATCCTCTCCGCCAGGAGAAATAGCTTCATTTGCCCCAGCGGGGTACATGAAGCTATTTTTTGTAGAAAAGTGGGATTTGAACCCGGGTTCGACGATTGTCATAATCTTTGATTTGATAATCGATAGCAGATGGTGGAATACGAAGTAGTCTATCATCTTGGCGTTATCCCTCTCTCCGCCAATCAAACTGCTACACTTATATATAGATGAAGCGCATTGGTAGGTTTGAACTAATATCGTTTATTACTGGGTTTTCTTTGCTAACGTACGAACTCGCAGCGGCACGCGTGTTAGCACCGTCAATTGGTAGTTCAACCTATGTATGGACCGGAGTAATTGGGGTGATCATTGCTGCCCTAAGCGCTGGTTTTTTAACCGGTGGAAAACTGGCAGATGCCCGAAAAAAAGTAAGCGATGTAGTGTGGCTACTGCTATTAGCTGCATTGTTCTCGGTGGTAACACTTACTAGCTACCTAGGACTTCTCGATTGGGTAGTGACTAACCTAGTAGACAGTCGCTTACAGGCGGTGGTGTCGGCGTTGTTGCTGTTTGCACCTACTAGCTTTTTTATTGGCACAACCAGCCCGTATTTAGCAAAACTAAACGTAACCTCACTCGAGTCAACTGGCCAAACAATTGCCTCACTCGATACGTTCAACGCAGTTGGCGGAATTATCGGCACGTTTGTTACGGGCTTTATATTATTTGGTTTTATCGGGTCACGTGAAGCGATTATAGTAGTCACAGTATTACTTATCGCAAGTAGTTGGCTGCTAGTGCCAAAACTGCAGATTGCCAAGCGTGTGGGGGTGTCGTTGGTACTGCTTCTTATCGCCTTTGTGCCACAGTCACAAGAAGCGGGTGCGGTGAATATTGATACAGCGAGCGCGCATTACAAAGTGATTAACGGGTATTACAAATTACAGCCAGTCACTGGATTAATTACGGGACCAGGAGGTACGCAGTCGGCCGTGTATCAAGATGGGTCAGATAAGCTAGTATTTTGGTATGCCAACCAAATGGCTGAACTCACGATGCTTCAGAAGCCAACGTCGATACTTATGCTGGGTGGCGGTGCATTTACGCTGCCGCAATATTTAAGTGAACAGCTACCAAACGCACAAATAGACGTGGTAGAGATAGACCCGGAGTTACTTGAAGTTTCAAAGGATTATTTTCACTACGAAAACCCGAGTAATGTTACTGAGATTTTCACTGATGCCAGGACGTATGTTAATCAATCTAAAAAACACTACGATGTTATTTTAGTTGACGTATACGGAGATGCATCGATCCCGTTTTCGCTGATGACCAAGGAATATGGCAAAGCAGTTGCCGGGATACTAAAGCCTGACGGCATGCTAATTGCAAATGTCATTGCAGGTACGAATGGGGGAGCGTGCCAGAAGGTGCTGACGGCCATTGATGGCGCCTACCGATCAGCCTTACCGCACGCTGTGTACCGAAACGAATACAGTCGGCCTGAAGTGCGTGCTAACTACATACTCGCGTATGCTCGGCAACCTTTTGCAATCGACGGCTTTAATGAGCTACCTACGCCGGTTTCTGTACCATATACCGATAATTACGCACCGGCAGAGCGTCTATATTATAACTGCCAGCAGCAGGCATACCAGGGGTAGTACATATACGCTATATATAGCGTTGTAAAAAAGCAACATAACACTAGGCCTATGCTTATAGAGGTAGAGCGCAGCGCTTATGGTTGTAGTGAAAAAAACCAATAAAAAACCCTTGCATAGCCCATATTTAGGGCCTATAGTAGTGTCTAGACCACTACATATGTAGTCGTTCAATAAAATAGACAGTAACGCAAGGCACCACAAACTGCACGGTGACCCACCTGGGATAGGGATGGGGGCTATTCTTGCGTTGGCGATGAACACCTGGGGAGGTAACGCCGAGCTGTCTATGAACCAAACATAAAATATAACTATACATAGGGGAATTTCATGGACGGAATTCATGTGGTAAAGCGAGACGGCACCCGCGAACCATTTGACGCCAACAAGATCAACCTGGCGCTCGTGAAGGCAACTGAGGGTTTGCCTGATCAAATATCAAAGGTAGTACAGGTTGCAACGGAGCTCCAACTAACATTATTTGACGGTATCACCAGTGAGCAGCTTGATGAAGCAGTGATTCACACGGCGCTTCAGAACGTTAAAGACGATCCCGACTTTGACACAATTGCAGCGAGGTTGCTGCTAAAGAATATCTATAAGAATATTCTTGGTGATTACAGTAGTGATGAAGAACTAAAGAAGCTTCACGCGAAGAAGTTTGCTGAATACATTAAGTATGGCGTAAAAGAAGGCCTGCTTGATAAGCGAATGGCAGATACTTCAATCTTTGATCTTAAGAAGATTGCTGCAGCGCTCGACCCATCTCGCGATGGACTAAGTAAATACCTAGGTGTAGTAACAAACAAAAATCGCTACGCGCTTCGCCAGCAGTCTGGTGCACCAATTGAGGTGCCACAGTTTACTCACATGCGTATTGCCATGGGTCTTAGCTTCAATGAAGAAGACCCAACTGCTGCCGCTATCGACTTCTATAAGCACATGAGTAACCTTGACTACGTACCAGGCGGTTCAACTCGTGTGAACGCTGGTGGCTCATTCCCACAGCTATCAAACTGTTTCCTACTTGAAGTACAAGATGACATGGAATCAATCGCTAAGGGTGTGCGTGATGTTATGTGGATCGCCAAAGGTACCGGCGGGATTGGTATTAGCTTGAACAAGCTGCGTGCCGCTGGTAGCCCAGTAAAAACCACTAACACTGAGTCTACTGGCCCAATTCCGTTCATGAAAATGATCGACACCGCATTGTTTGCAGTATCTCGTAAGGGTAAAAAAGCTGGTGCAGCGGCGCTCTACATGGAAAACTGGCACCTGAACTTCCCACAATTCCTTGATTTGAAGCAGAACTCGGGTGACCCGTACCTGCGAACTCGTTTGGCAAATACCGCCGTGTTTATTAGCGACGAATTCATGAAACGCGTACAAAAGGGCGACGACTGGTACTTATTTGACCCAGCCGAAGTAAGTGATTTACCTGAACTGTACGGTGCAGAATTTAGTGCTCGCTATGCAGAGTACGTGAAGCTTGCCGAAGCTGGTAAAATGCGTGACTTCATTAAGATTCCGGCAATGCAGCAGTTTAGGCAGATTTTGACAGTGCTTCAGGCAACCAGCCACCCGTGGCTCACCTGGAAAGACACTATTAACGTGCGCGCGCTCAATAACAATACGTCCACAATTCACCTGTCTAACCTATGTACTGAAATTACCCTGCCACAAGATGCGGATAACACCGCGGTGTGTAACCTCATTTCAATCAATTTGAGCGCACACCTACAGGAAGACAAAACCTGGGATTGGGACCGCTTGGCTGCTAGTACTCGTTCGGCAATTCGCCAACTTGATAATCTGTGTGACATTACCAACACACCTATTCCAGAAGCGATGAACTCGAATCTTAAGAACCGCGCACTAGGCCTTGGTGTTATGGGCTTTACCGATGTGATTGAGAAGTTGAGCTACAGCTATGAATCGGAAGAGGCATACGCGTTGATTGATCAGCTGGTTGAATTTGTAAGCTACCACGCAATTGATGAATCAGCTAACATGGCGCAAACTCGCGGTACTTACGATACCTTTAAGGGTAGTGGCTGGAGCAAGGGCATTTTACCTATCGACACCGTTGATCAACTAGAGACTGACCGTAAGGTGAAGGTAAAGGTGAACCGTAAGTCTAAATTAGACTGGGATGGCCTCCGTAAAAAGGTAAAGAAGGGCATGCGAAACGCAACCTTAATGGCAATCGCTCCAACGGCGAACATTGCTCACATTGCGGGTACAACGCCTGGGCTAGACCCACAATTCGCGCAAATCTTTAGTCGCTCTACCCTAAATGGTAAGTTCCTAGAAGTGAACACAAACCTTGTTCGTGACCTACGGGCACTCGGTCAGCGAGGCGTCCGAGAAGCTCTGGACCTGCTCGAAGGCGTGGTCGCACTCGGTGCAGGCGTACTGGTAGGTCGGCATCGGGTCTCCTCTCGCACGGGCCGGGGTCCCATCACACGGGGCACCGCATTGGCACTCTTCCCAGGCGAGTGCCAATGCTACGTCACGGCAGAATGGCCCGCACCATGAGCGAGCACACCCACCCCACCGGCCCCGTCGCCTGGTGGCGCGCCTTCCGACGGATGCCCGACTCGGTGCGGGTGTCGACCTACGTGGTCGTC
>JALRDS010000052.1 GCA_023259925.1 Candidatus Saccharimonadia bacterium | reverse complement strand
AATCTTAGCCTCCATAAGCGTGGTAGCGTATAACGGCATTCAGCAGCGCGCTCGCGATAGCGATAGAAAAACTGGAATCACAAATCTTGCGAAAGCACTTGAGCTATACTACATCGATAATGGCCAATACCCATTAGGCAGCGGGTCTACAACGATTAACAACCAATGGTCAACAACGGCAGACGCAAGCTGGGCAAACTTAGAGTCCCAGCTGAGGCCGTACATGTCAACTGTTCCTAGGGAGCCTCGTTCTACAAATGGCGTTGCGGGTATGACCGCAGGTGGCTACAACTTTGATTATTATGCAAACAGAAGCTCGTACTGCGGAAGCGCTGTGGGTAAGATGTACGTCATAGCTTACCGTCTTGAGGGTACGCAGCAGAATACATATATAGGTGATTGCAGCACGAACCCATTGTCGTATTCGGGTAGCAATTACAGGGTGGCTAAGTAATATGCGAAGAGCAGGCTTCACTATTGTTGAACTCTTAATCGTGATAGTAGTAATTGCTATTCTGGCTGCAATTAGCATAGTTGCCTACAATGGTATTCAGGATCGAGCTCGCAGTTCGTCGGCGCAAACGAGCGCACAGCAGGCATCCAAAAAAATTGAGGCGCAAAAAATTCTTGACGGCACATACCCGGCATCTCTTGGCGCTGCAGGTATTCAGAATACAAGCGACATTACGTACGGCTACAGTCAAATCGATAGTGGAGATAAGGCATGTGTTTGGGCGCAGTCTGGTACAAAGACTTATACAATGCAAACAGGTTCTACGTTAATTGAAGGCCAGTGCGGGCAGGTGATTGCGTCGTATTACAATACGCGGCCAGCCGGCAGTACTCCTGAATTTATTAGAGCAGAAGGTACGATGAGTAATAACTGGGGAGGGAATTCACCAGACTCCAGAATTCCAAACGATAATTTTACGGTAACCTATGATTCTGTGCTTGTGGCGCCTGTAACCGGTGCGTATACATTTACAATAACTACAGATGATTTTTCTCAGGTATTTTTTGACGGCGTAGAAGTGCTGCCGTATACCAACACACGCACGAGTAATGTGAGCGTAAACTTAACAGCGAATCAACGGTTACGCGTTACCTATACAGGTGCTGAAGCTGGTGGAGCTGCCTTTACAATTTTTGAATGGGCATACCCTGGCCAGAGTCGTATTAGTGTGCCATCTAGCGCGTTTAGGAGGCCGTAATATGAGGCGTGGGTTTACTATCGTAGAGCTCCTAATCGTCATTGTAGTCATTGCGATTTTAGCGAGTATTTCAGTGGTTGCCTATAATGGTATTCAAAATCGAGCGAATGATACGGCTGTATTAAATGACATGGCTGCATTTAAGAAAAAGATTGAATTGTATAAAATCGACAATAACGGATTATACCCAGATGGCTCCACAAGTGCCGGGGGTGCACTTGGTCAGTTAAACTTTAAAGCTACGAAATCTGCTTATGTAGTTGGCGCAACTTCTAATAATAATTTGTGGTACTGCCGTAATGCCGCACAAAGCATTTACGGGCTAATAGCACTTAGTAAGAGCGGAAAGATATTTTACGTAACACAAAATAATATACCGACAGAGTATACAGGTGGCGAAGCTTGGTCAACTAGTGATCACAACTGTCATACAAAAATCAATATGGGGCTAGGATGGCAGTATCCAGGCTATGCATCTAGTGATACAACTAATGGACCATGGCGGTCTTGGGTAGGAGGTAATTAGTGAGTAAAAAAGGCTTCACTATAGTTGAGCTTTTAATTGTTATTGTTGTGATTGCGATTTTAGCGAGTATTTCAGTGGTTGCCTACAATGGCATCCAGCAACGTGCTCGTGATGCACAGCGAAAGCAGGTTGTGGCAGACTTAGCCAAGGCTTTACAGCTGCACGTTGCTGATCAGGGAAACGCTGTTAATGTAGGCGGTGGCGGGAATGATGGTACAGGATGGGTGAACAGTGGAAGCCCATGGATACCAACCAGCTTGCAGAATGCTGGAGTTATATCAAATGCGTCAGGTTTACGTGACCCACGCTGTTTAACTAATGAGCTATCTGGGTGTTCAGGTTTAATTAAATTCCGATGTGACAGCGGTACTACATTTGCGATTGCGGCAAGATTGGAGACTGCGGGTGCAATGCCGCTGCCTAGTGATTTATCGAGCTGTGCAAATACTAATTGGTGGAGTGGCTTCTCGCTTAACTATTACGTAAAAGGTAGTGCGGTGTGAGAAGGGGTTTTACTATAGTCGAACTCCTTATCGTCATCGTGGTAATCGCGATCTTAGCGAGTATTTCTATTGTTGCTTATAACGGCATACAACAAAGGGCAAACAACGCTAAAACTGTAAAAGCTGTTGAAGCATACGCAAAAGCGATAGGTATGTACAAAATAGATAACGGCTCCCATCCTGATGCTGTTTCTTGCCTAGGGGTTGGTTATAGCGGTGGCGTTTGTAGAAACGATAGCTCTGCTTGGGCCGAAAACGGTAACAATTTTAATACTGTCATTCTAGCTCCGTATTTTAAGGGTTCAGCACCAACTCCAGCACTTGTCCCTTCTGCTTATAACGCAAGCTTAACTATTACAGGTGCGTTCTATACATACAACAGTGCTGCCTATAATCCATCTGGGGGTGGTGTAGGGGTGATTATTTTAGGTACCACAGATTGCCCGCCTATTGGTGGCACGACATATACTACAAAAACCGCTACAACAGATGGTAATGTACTGTGTAGGTACGCCATATCTTTATAATGTTCATGCTATAATTTTTAAGATGAAGTACTACAAACGTTATGCTGGTTTTACGATTGTAGAACTGCTGATCGTTATTGTTGTTATCGCGATTCTTGCTGCAATTAGCGTTGTGGCTTACAACGGCATACAGCAACGTGCGCAGGTGAGTGCTGCTGCATCGTTTGCAAATGGTTCACTCAAGACACTCGCGGCTTATAAGGCGGCAGAGGGAAGTTATCCGTTAAACACGACTGGATGTATAGGCAGTGGATACGAAGATAAGACTAGTGACTCTGTGCCGGACTGTAGGTGGAATGGAGGAACGAACCTCGCATCTGAAAATTATAGTATGCAGACTGAGTTAGCAAAGTATGTATCGCAGCAATTCGCCGCCCCAAAATGGACCTCTCAAAACGGGTCTAACCAAATAAGAGGAGGGTACTACACGTACATTTCAAATGCTACTTTGGACGGCGCCCCTCATTACAGCTGGTATGTATATACAGTCCCCGGAAGGGAATGCCCAGTTGGGCCTATTGCTCGGGTCGGGAGCCCCAACTGGTATAACTTAGTCACGGATACCTCTGTAAACTATTCTGAAGCATGGTCGTCAGGGTCGCTATGCTGGGTACCGCTTAAGTAGAAGACGATGGTAGTAAACGCTAAATTAACAAGGGACAGGGTGCTATGAAAAAAAATCGCGGCTTTACTATAGTGGAACTGCTCATCGTAATTGTGGTAATTGCTATACTAGCTTCGATTAGCGTGGTTGCCTATAACGGCATTCAGCAACGCTCAAAAAACTCTCAAGTTACACACGCTTTACAAACATGGACAAAAGCCTTGAAGCTGTATAAGGCACAGAATGGGCGCTGGCCGAACGGGTGGACCTGTTTAGGTGAGAACTACAAGTACGGACTGGACGGTACTGGTACGTCTGGTGCACAATGCCGCAGCGATCATAGCCAGGTAGATTCTCAGCCTGCATTCCACACAGCTATGCGTCCATTTATGAGTAGTTTTCCTTCATTGCCTGAGACTACGTGGTATGACGGCACAAATTGGTATAGGGGGCTAATGTATGCATATGCTGGCGGTGATGGAACACAAGTATACATTATGACAGTGTATAGCGGCACAATATCTTGCCCTGTAGTTGATGGGCTGTCGGCGAGCGCGAACCAAAGTGGCGGCAATACAATGTGCAACTATCTTGTAGGAAGAACAACTGATACATGAGAAGTAAGGCGTTTACTATTGTTGAGCTCCTTATTGTCATCGTAGTAATCGCTATTCTTGCTGCAATCAGTGTTGTGTCTTATAACGGCATACAGCAACGTTCACAAACATCTAAAATCGACGCAGATCTTGCTACATTGAGTAAGGCAATCCAGGCTGCTAGAATCAGTTCTAATAAAGTACTGCGAGACATTACGCTCGCTACAAGCGGTACGTCACCAGGGAACACAGCCACCACCTGCATGTCTAAGCCCGCTAATACAGACCTGGCTACATTAAACAAATCAACTGATAGTTGCTGGACAGTGTATACACTGTCGCTTCAGCGTATATCAGCGGCATCGGGTATTAACGTTAATGGGCTAGTAGACCCGTGGGGGAGGCCGTATATGATTGATGAGAATGAACAAGAAGATACTGCAACCTATGGCCCGTGTGGCTTGTATAAAGATGTGCTGGCTGTGTATTTACGACCGATGACAGGTTCGTGGGGATTCACAAATGATAAGCCAGTACCGTACTACACCCCCGGCTGCTGAAGTGATATCCGTATTACTGCTCATGCTATAATTTTTTTATGAACCGCCAAAAACAAAATAGCGCGTTCACTATAGTTGAACTATTAATCGTTATAGTTGTAATAGCAATTTTAGCGAGTATTTCTATTGTTGCGTATAACGGTATTCAGCAGCGTGCCAGAACAACGGCTCTGCAAAGTGATGCTCGTATGGTGCGAACACAACTTGAATTAATAAAGATCGACACGGGTTCGTACCCGGCAACTCTTTCTGCATCGAGTGTAAGCCTGAGCGCCGGTAATACATTCCAGTATCGTACAACAGGGCAGGACTATTGTGTTCAAATCGAAAACCCCCAGTCTGGCGCATACTTTACATCGAGTACAGGAGTATCGAGTGCTGGCCCGTGCCCTATAGCTCACTATAAGTTAGACGGCAACGCCGAGGATAGCTCCATTTATACGAATAACGGCACAAACACTGGCGCAACGGCAACATCTGATAGGTTTGGTGCGAGCGGCGGGGCGCTAGCGTTTAACGGTACAAGTAGTCGAATTAATATATCATCAGCGCCAATTATGAATGTTGGGCGGCCAAATATGACCATTAGCGCCTGGATTAACCCCACGGCGTTATCAGGCACTCATGCTGTGGTGAATAGGAACGCCCCGTACTTGCTGTGGGTTGATGCTGGGAGGCAAATGAACACGGGATTATCGAACGGGACGTGGTATTGGTATGCTTCTGGTGCGAACACACTTGAGCTATCAAAATGGCAGCATATTGCCTTTACCTACAATGGCTCGGTGCGAAAACTGTATATAAATGGTATTCAGGTAGGATCAGCTGATACGCAACTTACAGGCAACATTAATTCGAATAGTACTGGTATAGCGATTGGATACGACTCATGTTGCTCGCGGAATTATTTTAACGGCTCAATAGATGATGTTCGTATATACGATGAAGAACTTACAAGCACCGAAATTAAGCAGTTATTCGACGCAACTCAATAAGCATAACCGAATTTGGTACAATGAAGCTATGAACACCAAGCTAGGCTTTACGATAGTCGAATTGTTGATTGTTATAACAGTAATCGCTATCCTGGCAACTATTACTGTAGTCACGTATAACGGTATTCAAGATCGTGCCAAGAACGCTAGCACAATGGCCACTATCGACCAGCTGAAAGACCAAATAGAACTACACTATGCGCAAACGGGCGCATTCCCAAATACTGGGTCACTGTCTAATGTATATACCCACACCAGTTGCCCGTGGGCTGCTGATGATAACGGTCAAAAAACTACGAACTGGATACCGGGCTTAGCAGCGTTTAGCAACATATCCTTACCGTCTACCAGTTTTAGTGGTACAGGCCGTGGTTCAGCTGGCGGGTGTTATGTATACTCGAGCGATGGCGCAAACTATATTTTAACTGCCTGGAACGCGAAGTATGGAGGCCCATCAACCGACGGGCAGTACAGGCGACTTGGGTTTCGCGAACAAGGATTCTTCAATCAAAACGGGTACATTTGTAATCACGCTGGTAATATTGGTGGCGTGTCGGGCTCAACCTATACATTGCAAAATGATTACTATAAATATTCGTACACAGCATCGAGCCTAACTTCAGCGGAATGTAATGAAACACCACCATCAGGTGCATAACATGATGAGAACTAAGGCATTTACGATAGTAGAGTTACTCATTGTGATTGTAGTGATTGCGATTTTGGCTGCCATTAGTGTGGTGGCGTATAACGGCATTCAGACACGTGCAAATAACACTCAAACAGTTGATGCAGTTAAGCAATTCGTAAAAGCGTACGGGCTATATGCGCTTGATAACGGTAACTACCCACAGGTGACTGGGTGCTTAGGAGAAGGGTATCCATCGCCAAATAATAGGTGTTTAGCACAAAGTGGTACGGCTGAGTGCTTTGGCAATGGTGGGGGCTCAGGCGCGGCAGTTAACACAGCCCTTAGGCCATACATGAACAACACCGTGCCATCACCGAGTATGCAGCAGGCTGCTTGTGGCAATACTACGTATATTGGTGCGTACGCATCATACCAATCGGCCAGTCAAACAATATATCTCATTATGATTTTAAAAGGTGACCAAACGTGCCCGCCAATGAGCCCCAATGCGAGTTCACCGAACAAAGCATACACAGGCGACGCAACTCGATGTCACTACACACTGCAGGCCGTAACGTAGCCTAGTATTTTGAATAAAAATCTGGTATAATAAAAGAGTTATTAACTCAAGCTTACGTTGCAATAATCGTAAGCATCCATACGGATTCCAAAGGAGGAAACTATATGCAGGAATACGAACTGACCGTTCTTATTCACCCAGACCGCGAGAGCGAGCTGGAGAAAGCACTCGACGCAGTGCGCAGCCTTGTTACTACAAACGGTGGTAAGGTAACAAAAGAAGACAACTGGGGCAAGAAAAAACTAGCCTACCGCGTAAGTAAGCAAGATTTTGCTCTGTACGTACTTATGGACGTAGAGCTACCAGCTGATGCACCACTAAAAATTAGCAGTGCATTAAACATTAGCGACGATGTAATTCGCTACCTACTTGTGAAGGTAGACGCGAAAGAACGTGCGCGCCTAGAAGCTGCGAAGAAAAATCAATCTGAAGAAGATTCAGAAGACTAAGAAGAAAGACGGAGGGTATCCATGGCTCGTAGCATTAACCAAGTAATCTTGATGGGGCGCCTAACGCGTGACCCAGAGATGCGTTCAACTACCACGGGTAAAAGCATTGCTAGTTTTAGCCTCGCGGTTGATCGACAGTCGCAAGACGACCAGGCAGATTTTTTTGACATTACTGCTTGGGAAAAGCTTGGCGAGCTTGCGAATCAATACCTTTCTAAGGGTCGTCGCTGCCTAGTACAAGGTCGTTTACGCCAAGATAGCTGGGACGATAAAGAAACCGGTAAAAAGCGCTCACGAATTGAAGTAGTTGCTACCGACATTACGTTCCTAGACGGTCCTAACGGCGACGGAGGTGGCAACAACGCCTCGGCTTCAAGCAGCCAGCCTAGTAAGTCAAAAGACGTTGTAATCGACGACATTGACGACAAACCAATTGATTTAAGTGAAATTCCATTTTAAGGAGAATAAAGAATGAGTCCAAAACGATTCAAAAAGGATGTAACTACATACTTCGACTACAAAGATGTTAAAACCCTCGGCCGCTACATTAACGCGTATGGTCAAATTGAACCAATCGGTAAAACCGGCCTTAGCGTTAAGCAACAGCGCCAACTTGCGGTAGCTATCAAGCGTGCACGCCACCTTGCGTTACTCCCATTCGTTACTAACGGGTAAAATACTATATGGCAAAGCCGGAGACCAATAGCAATGACCTGGATGAGTGGTTTGATTTTGATGCTAAGAATGAACCACCCGTATCAATTCCGGAGCTTCTTGAGGAGCACAAGACGACAGTCGCAGTTACTGCTATTGGGGTGCTGGCGGCGGTAACAACGATGGCTATCGCAAAAAATAGAGGCAACCACAAAGACAAGGAATAGGTATGTATCAACCAACAGATCTAAAAAAAGGCACTGTGCTGCAAATTGATGGTACACCCTATCGTGTAACCGATTATTCGCAAAAGGTAATGGGCCGGGGCGGTTCAATCGTAAACGTTCGTTTAAAGAACCTGCTTGATGGCAGTGTTATTCCAAAAACGTTTAAAGGTGCAGATAAGATAGAACCTGCTGAAGTTTCTACAAAAAGTGTTCAGTATTTGTACAACGATGGCACGAACTACTTTTTTATGGACCCTGAAAGCTTCGAGCAATTCGAATTGCCAGCTGATGTTGTTGACTCGGCCAAAGACTACTTAAAAGAAGGCGACAACCTTGGGTTGCAGTTCTTCGGTGAGCGCGTTATTAATGTTGAGTTACCAAAAAACCTCTATCTTGAAGTAACGTATGCAGAAGACGTTACGAAAGGTGATACGTCGGGGCCTGTATTAAAGGACGCCACTCTGGAAACTGGCTTAACAATTCGCGTGCCGGCGTTTATTAAAACGGGTGATGTGGTAAGTGTAGATACTGCTACTGGCGAGTACCGCGAACGAAAGAAGTAAGAATGGCTGAAAAGCTAACGATAATTTCTTCGTTTGAGCAGCACCAAAAAGGTGAAGTATTTGAGCAGTTTCCACTTCACATCACGTTACTTCCATGGTTTGACGTGCCGTATCGACAATCGTTGTTACATAGCGTACAAAACTTTGCTACACGCCAATCGCCTCAGCGAGTAGAAGCTGCAGGTGAAGCTATGTTTGGGCCAAATGAAGATATTCGCGTGAGACTCCTTGGTCGAGTAGGCAGCTTGCACGCTATGCACGAAGAATTACTCGAGATTGTATCAAGACAGCACGGTGAAATCCTTACTCCCGAATTTGTTGACAAGAAGTATGTACCGCACGTAACGTATCAAGGTGATTATGGTCTTGAAGAGGGTGAGGTTAGAACGATTGATCGCTTGCAGGTTGTTTCTGGTGACATGACTGGCCCGCGAAAAGTTGTAGCTGATCTTGGCCTATCAAAAGGAAAGCGATAGTACTGTGCGCCAACGTCTCGATGCGTTTTTAACTGCTAAAAAACTAGCACCAACTCGGTCGCAGGCAGAAAGTATTATTCGCCTAGGTGAGGTAACGGTAAACGGTAAAAAAGTCACCAAGCCAGGTACGTTTGTGTCTGTAACTGACACGATTAAAGTGGCCGACAAGCAGCGTTACGTGAGTAGAGCTGGGTTGAAACTGGCGAGTGTTGCCGATATGCTTGGCCTTCAGTTTAATAATAAAACTGTGCTTGATGTGGGTAGCAGTACTGGTGGATTTACCGATTACGCCTTGCAACACGGTGCAAAAAAAGTGTTCTCAGTAGACGTAGGTACTGATCAACTTCACTCAAGCCTACGTGGGCATGCACAGATTGAACTACACGAAAAAACCGATATTCGCGACTTCGTACCGTCTGACGCGCCAGATATTATAGTGATTGATGTGAGTTTTATAAGCTTACGTGAAATCTTACCGCACCTAGCTGGTATTTCAACGCCATATACGCAAGTTGTTGCTATGGTAAAACCGCAATTCGAGGCAGGCAAGCACCAAGTAAACAAGGGTGTGATCAAGAACGACTCAGTTCGCCGCGGTATTCTAAAAGACTTTGAAGCATGGGCGAAACAGCTATTTGTTATCGTAGATAAACGCGACAGCGATGTGCACGGCGCTCGTGGCAACCAAGAACGATTTTATTTGCTAAAGCCTATTTCGTTACGTTAAAACGAAATTCAACAATGTCACCAGGCTGCATAACGTAGTCTTTGCCTTCGGTGCGTACTTTACCGGCAGCTTTGGCAGCTTGTTCGCTACCGGTTGCAACTAAGTCATCGTAGTCTACAATCGATGCAGCAATAAAGCCTTTTTCAAAATCACCATGAATCACACCTGCTGCTTGCGGGGCGGTGCTGCCTTGTTTGATTGTCCAGGCGCGTACTTCTTTTGGTCCGGCTGTTAAGTAGCTTTGCAGGCCAAGAGTGTTATAGGCTGCATGGATTAACTTCATGAGCCCCGTATCGGTTACCCCGTAGCTTTCAAGTAATTCGTGTGCGTCGGCTACGTCGAGCCCCTTTAGTTCTTCTTCTAGTTTTGCTGATATGAAAATACAGCTGGCTGGAGCAACAAGGGCGGCTAATTCTTGCTGCGTAGACTCATCTGTTAAGTCGTTTTCGTCTACGTTGAAGGCATAAATAACTGGCTTAGCGGTGAGTAGGTGAAGGTCACGAATATGATCCATCTCAAGGCTATCGAGCGCTGAAAGTGGGGTGCCAGCTTGTAGTTTACCTAGTAGTTCCTCTAGGTAACTAACGACAATTTTTGATGCAGGCTTGGCTTTTGCTTCTTTCTGCAAAGCAGGTAAACGCTTCTCGATAGTTTGAATATCTGCCAGAATTAACTCGGTGTTTATAATATCAATATCATTTTTCGGGTGAACTGCACCGTTATCGTGGCGTAAAATGTCACTGTTTTCAAACGCACGTACCACGTGCACAATCGCGTTACACTGGCGAATGTTTGCTAAGAATTGATTGCCCAGACCTTCGCCCTTGCTGGCGCCAGCCACTAATCCCGCAATATCGACAAAGGTAACATTAGCGGGTATTACTTTTTCGGCTGAATACATTTTTTGTAGCACATCTAAGCGTTCATCTGGCACGGGGACAATCCCGGTGTTTGGTTCAATGGTAGCAAAGGGATAGTTTGCCGCTAGAATATCACTATTTGTCAGTGCATTAAAAAGCGTCGATTTCCCGACGTTTGGTAGGCCTACAATTCCAATAGAGACACTCATGTATATATGTATTGTAACAGAGGCGGCAGGGGATTGACAGATTATTTTTACCACAAGAATCATCCACATGTGTAGTTGTATTTAAACCTCTTGAATTTACATGCTGCTTATGCTGTACAGATACGGTAAAAAATAGTAAAATAACCGCATGAATTACCGATCAGTTGGTGGTTCGCCGGCTTGCTAGCATGGAACACTGTCACCATTGTTTTTTAGGACAGTAGCTTCCGCTCGGAAGCCAACCTGCTCCTTAACAGTGCTAGCAAGCAAGTGGATTACCAAACGACGACCACACTCTACCCATGAAGGGGGCATACAATGCCTAAGAAGAAGTGGTTGCTCGGAGTAATCCTGGCAACCATCATGACACTCATCGCTGGAACCTGTTCCATGCGATTGGCTGCAGCTGTTCCGGCTGAGCCCACGCGAAACACCATGTCATCCTCTGCCGCAGCCGATGAGGCTTCGGACGAGGGTGTCTGCACTGGGGAGGCCGATGAGCACACCCCCGGCGAGACCTACACGGCGGCTGCACCCACCAAGTGCGACCGCCCCGGCACCGACCAGGATGGCTACTACATCCCGAAATTCACCCACCCGAACTACAACTTCGGTGACTACCGGGTGAACGGTAAGACGGTCGGCGAGGGGTATCACAACCTCAAGTCTGGTACGTCGAGCGTGACCATCACCACCGACTACGACAGCGGCAGTTGGACGTTCAACTTCACCAATGTCGACGTCAAGCAGGAGGCTGAGAACACCTACGGTATTGAAATCTCCGATCGGTGCAAGAAGAGCACCGTCGAAGACATGTACCGTGAAGTGCGGTGGACGTTCACTAACACGCTTGAGTCTGAGTTGCCGGAGGGTGTAACTGAAGGGCCCGAGGTGCACAGCATCTATCCGCTCGCCACTAATGCAGAAGGTAGCGTCGCCTACAAGACGAGGTATTATAACAGTATCTCTGACGGGCAAACGGTCAATCTACCGTTCTTGCAGGATCATGACACTGACGGACTACGCCCTGGCGTTTGGCGAATAGTCTTTTGGCGTGCCGACAATGGACCGCACGCTGACTATAAGCGAGACTATGCGGTTAAGCGTATGAAGATCACTGTTCCGTCCTGCGACAAGGGTGGTTCTGGCTCTGGCCAGCCGTCGCCAACTTTCGACGTGTCAGGGGTTCTGAAGCAGCTGGGGTGTGCGCGTGTGAAGGCTGTCGGCGACACTCGCGAGTACTCCAGTGTCAATCCGGTTACGTTCAAGGTGATCAAGCGCGTGAAGGGTCGCAAGGCCACGAAGCGTTCGTTCACGTTGAGTGCCAACCAAAAAGGCGGCGTGGTGGTTCGGAAGCCCAAGCGCACCAAGACTGTCTTCGTGCTCAAGGCAAAGCAGCCTAGTGGCAAGTGGATGCGGCTTGCCCGCAAGGCAGTCAAATCCTGCTAGCTACACCTGTTTAAGGGAGCATGCGCGTTCGTCTGATCTGTGTGGTACATGGATCAGACGGGCGCGCTGTTTCTTTTATAAATATAAATCTTGTATTCAGCACACACCGCTTGTGGTAAAATTTCAAGCATGGTAACTAATCCCTCAAAAAGACTTAAGCTGAATATCTTCGCATCTATATGTATGGGATTGGCGGGGTTGGCAATTTTGGGTTTGGCAGCTACTGACGTAAATGCGGCAGTTAATTTCAACGCGTTTTCTAATAAACTAACTAATCCGGATGATGTGAAGGCCGGCGGTAGTAAGGGTGCGGTTGATCTGCACCTTAAAAATGTAAAAGATATCGCCGAGATTCCAAAAAACTCTTTGGCTGCATATTTCCCAAATAGCGTTACAAGCACTAAGGGGCTGAAGTTGCAAATTCAAGATGGTCGCAAGGGGAGAGTTTGTAACATTAATGCAGCAGTTGCAACAGGCGACATAAAAATAACCATTAGTGCTAAAAATAATGCTAAAGACGTAGCGTATTCAGTTCCTGTTAAAGATATTTGTAGTACGAATAAGTTTTTTGGCAAAACCATAGACTTCCCAAATGATGACGTGATTGAGGAAGAGGGGTTGGGTAGAGCTGATATTACCGTCAGGTTTACTGGTGATGCAAAGACATCTGGGGCCCTAGGCGGAACCGATAAGTACTCATTGAACTATAACTTGCAATTGACTGGATCGAACAGCGGTAAAACAGTGTTAGCGCTTAAAGCAGGTCAGAATATTGGGCTCAGGAGTTCATTTAAAGGTAAAGAAGGGTCTGCTTCAGATCGAAAGGTAGAAGCGGCAACGGTGTTTGGTTATCCCTGTAATACTACACCAGCAAGTACCGTTATTAACGAGCGTGCCGTAACTCTTTATGATGTAGACGAAGGATTTGGTAGTACCTATTTTTGGATAGAAAAGAACGGCACATCACTCAGTCGTGGAGACTATAATGAAACTTTCAGTGAACGCGAAGGTGACTGGGTAGACGTCAGCTCAATAGTAGGGGGTAGTGGGACCACGAAGGCATGGCGGGTAGAGTACGGTGATCGAGAAACGGTTAAGCTAGTAATGGCCACAAGCGTAATTGATATAAATGCAAAATATAGGGTATTTGTATTAAATACTGGCAAAAAGCATAACGGTGACACCAGCAATCTTAATCCGCATGGAAATACAATTAGTGTAACTATTCCATTTGATAGTATTTACGGTTCTGGAAAATGTAATTACAATCTTGACCCTTCGGTAAACCCACCAAGTAATTCAACAGACACCTACATTCAGGGTGAACCAATACCGGTATCTGGCCATATAGACGTTTCGGGATCTGACATAGATAATCACGACTGGTCGCTATCGGTGCGTGTGTACAATAATAAACCCGGGAATAGGGCTGCGGCGGTAAACGGCAACTCACCTTGTTCATGGAAAACAGGTAAAGCAGGGAGCTGTGATGACGGATTACTAGCTTCAGGTAACGATAAATTTGGTAGTGACTTTACTGTAAACAAGAGTTTCGATAGCACAACGGTAGATGTAGGAGACTGGGTTTGCTTTATGATGTCGGTTAAGAAGCCAAGCTATAATGCGCCGAATGGCCGTTGGAAGCATAGCGTTATGAAGTGTGTAGGTATTCAAGATAACTTATCGGGAACTACTGTCGATCCTCCTACTTACTCATATTACCCCAGTGTTAACATCGAGTCTCGGATAGATAATTTGGGCGGCTACCCTAAAATTGATAATTTCAAAAGCCAAGATTACAAACGCCTATACCCGTGGCGAATCATAGAGGCTAAGTTTACTGCTATGCCAAGTAGTTCTATCGGAGATGCGCAAGGAAATGCGTGTGACACCATAGAATCGAAATACTCAAGTACGTATATAGCGGGTTCGTGTAAGGACGATATTAGTACAGGTAGTGATCTTTTCCCAGATGATAGTGCATCTCAGGTTAAGACGGCATCTAGCCAAAAAGATACACCAGACCCGATTGGTACGTGGACATGCTACACATTAAGGTACAGGAATAATCCGCAGCCTTTAAGCTCGCTACGGACGGACATAGACTCGTATGTTGCAGACAATAATGACTCTAATTCTAGCAGTACAAACTCACGCTGGACAGACGGCTACTGGGATCACTACCATTCGGCTGTTACAGATGATGACGGAAATGTTGTAACACCGGGTTACTACCACGGGCATGGGACAACGAGGAATGCAGATAATATCTGGAACGGCTATTACAACGAAACACCAAACCCATCACCAGCAAGCTATACGTACACAGATTATGAGCGAACATCATGCAGCGTATCTGGTATTTACCCGAAAGTGCAAGTTCGTGGGGGCGACCTGCGTGTTGATGGCGACATTGTTACGTCAAAAACCCCGATTGTACCGCCAGCAAATTATAGGGGTCAATACGGAAGCTTTGGTGAGTATGCAGTTCTTTCAAGTGGGCTAATTCAAGGAATGGGCTCGGGTGCCGGCTTGAATGGGGGGCAAAATATTAACGATCAAATCATTGACTGGAATGCACTGACATTTTCGAATAATGACCAGAACATTTTGGGGAATTTTAACGGCGGCGTTACAAGCTCATTTAATTACACTAATCCAATTGAAGTTGAAGGTGACCTAACGATAAATAACGGTAATGCAGCGCAATTTACAAGTGGCAGAAAAAT
>JALRDS010000056.1 GCA_023259925.1 Candidatus Saccharimonadia bacterium | reverse complement strand
AAGGGCAAGGCGAAGACTCTGCTCATCCGCTCCCAGGACGGCAAGCCGATCGCGGTCTACGCAGCCAGCGAGGTCGAGATCGTTGGAACGGCCGTGCCGAAGTCGACGATGTTCCGTCTCGACGGCAAGCGTCTGTACGTCTACCGGGCCGACTACACCGTGTACGACACCGACCTTCTGTAGCACGAGGCACCCCCGCAAGACAACTACGATCCGAAAGGAGAGTGGGAGACCCTGCGGGGTCTTTCATTTGGAAATAAAAATCACCTCAATGAAATGAGGTGATTTATAGTTACTTTGCGCAGTACACCCAACAGGAATATCGCTCATTTTATTTCGCTCCTCCGCTCGAAAGGGACAAATGCGAGCACGAGTTTCCTTTCTCGCTCCGCGAACCTTTGACGGTTCAACATGCTTTCAGCATGCTACCAATAAAAATAACCCACCGATGGTGAGTTGTTTTTATTGGTACACCCGACAGGATTTGAACCTATGGCCTTCGGCTCCGCAAGCCGACGCTCTATCCAGCTGAGCTACGGGTGCTTACTAGTGACACGGTTATTTTGGTAACGTGCCCCCAGTGTTGTAACTAGAAGGTACTTTCGCTTACTTAAAAGCGAACAGGATTAATTGTAACATAACAGAGGTAAATAGGGCAATACGCTTTACTACAAGTGCAGTTGGCGAATCAACTTATCGAAAGCGTCTAGCTTAATTGGTTGCATTGGAACACGAGCACCGAGCATGTCTACAATCGCCTCACCAGCTTCAACAGGAAAGTGCACCGTGAGCCCCGGCCGGAAACGTTTTACTGGTATCAACATAACGCTTGGCATCGACTCAGCTTGTAATACGCCAAAACTTCTAAATTCACTCATGGGGTGAAGTTTTTCGTTTATATATATTCCCTTGTCAGTTAGTACATAGTTTAACAGCCGGGGTGGACGGTGCGAATAAATCGTAAGCGCTGCCGCCATTGCTGGAATAAGTAAGGCAAATGACCAAGACTGAACCACCAAGATAGCGACTGCCATAAGTACCATAACCACTGCCCAAAAGCCAATAAACCACCAGGGCGAACGGCGTTCTTGCAGATATTCAGGAGCCTGCCATTGTATTGGCTGCTCTGAAATACCGCTTGCCTCAACTTGCTCAGCGCCCATATCTTGGGGCGTAGGAGTAGTATCCGCAGTTGGCGGAACTGGCTGTTCTAGTTGTGGCATTTGCTGCTCAGGTTGCATATAAGTAGTATACCAGAGTAACCGTAACTAATAAGACCGTTTGGTTTGACCATGAAAGACCTAACGAGAATCAATGTAGTTATCGTTGAAAACCGAGAATTGCGAGCATGCTAGCAGGTCGTTCCTCGGGGCCATACTTATTCGCCCCATCGGTGCCTTCTACTACTTGTAGCACTATATAAAGTACTAACGATACAGGATTGATCAGTAGCAGTATAGATAACCAGCCGGTTAAGTTCATGTCATGAAGCCTGCGAATATATAGTGAAAACATTATAAAAATTGCCATTACAAGGTAAATAGCAAAAAATACAAATAGCAAAATATTAACAGCAGGTATTGCAGCGCCCTGCTCAGGCAATAGGCCACCGTTCGATGACTGTTTAGACGAAGACATAATGAAGTTTATGGCGGCATACACCAAAAGCGTAACGACCGGAATGAGCACTAGAACTGCATTACCTAAAAAGAAAGCAAGGCGATTAATGCGGCCTTCAAATAAACTTTTTCGTGAAGATGCTCTTGAGGGAGAATGTGTTTTGTTCATACTTTGAGTGTACCATAGCCGATTGCGACGAAGGCGGAGGAGGGGAGATGACTCCGTATAGATTCGGTGCAGCGACGTGCATCAAAAATGTGTTTACATATTTTTCAAACAAGCTTAGGGGCGAGGGTTATGCCTGAGCGATACTCCCGCATTTTGCGATTCATCACAAAATCAGCGCGAAGTTTGAATTTCACCGCCACCGGCGGTATGAAAAAAGCCCGATCATCTGATCGAGCGTTTTTCATTTGGCGGGGGTTGTGTGACGAGTTGCGAACTGAGCACTAGCTTGCAACTATTGACATTTTAGCTTTTTTATACTACAATACTGCAATTATGACACGTTTAGACCCGATTCCTGATGGTGGTGACGCAAGCAACATTGATTCCGAGTTTCACTCGATTCTTGATGCAGAAAAAGCGGAAGATATTGAGTTTGCAGAGTATGACCTAGAGTGCCGCAAGACTGAAGACGTGATGGTTAAACACCTCATCGATGATGGTTTTCCATTATTGCCACAAGTATTGGCAACAAGAGCCGAGCTAGGCGAAGAGTCTGGACTAACTATGGTGTACGAGCACCTCGTTAGTAGAACTGATGAATTACGTGACCAATTAGCTTTGACGACAACTCCTAGCGAAGAATTAACACGAGACTATCAATTAACCTACCTCAAAAGCAGGCTTGTCATCGCTATTCAACAGCTCGCAGCTGCAAAGGGCGCGCAAGACTCAGCCTTAGACCAGGTGAAAAAATTTGAAGAGGATGGCGATGAGGAACAAGCTAACAGGTGGCGGGAGTTTGCGCATGAAACCCGAAAAGAAGCAGAAGCTCAGGCACTAACAAACGAATCGCTAGGTGAAAAAACCGCCATTCGCATACTTTCTGCTGTCGCTTCTGAGTTTGAAGGCGAATCTCTTCTTCCCCTTACTGAAAAATCTCAAGAATATTTGATGATGCACAGGCTAAAAGAAGAAAAATCTGCTGATGATAGGTTAGATTTAAAATCATATACGCTAATGGCTCGTGAACTATTGGAATCAAAACTATCAGACGGTCAAAAAATGCACCCAGATTTTGAAAAATTTGCTTATTCTCTTACATACGCTCTTGCACGTAATTTAGTCGCACCAAAGTATACGCAGGGCTGTAGTCCTGAACAGCTACAGGGCTACAGGGCTATGATTAGCTACCATGTAGGTGAAGCTGTTAAATTTGCACCTCAAATAGGTTTACCAGCCGAAGAAGTGCGCACAATCTACGAAGATATCCTTTCAGAATTATCGTAAACAAAAACACCATGCTTTGACATAGTGCTTATGCTTGGCGGAGGAGGGGAGATATCGGCTAAAGCCTCCTCCACTTGCTTGAAAAATGAGCACGCTAATTTTTCGGCGCTGCATTCCGCCGAACTCCGCGCTGGTTTTGCTTCGCAAAACGCGGGAGTTCAAATCTGCCCTGGGAAATAAAATAGCGACCAGATGGTCGCAATTTTATTTGGCGGAGGAGGGGAGATTCGAACTCCCGCTACAGATCTCTCCGTACTAACGATTTAGCAAACCGTCCCCTTCAGCCACTTGGGTACTCCTCCATATAATTGAGTAAAGCGTTTTACGCAGCAGCCACTTGGACTGACTTTTTTGGCCTAGTAGTTACTTTGGTAACAACTTCAACGATTGTAGCATATAACAGGGGCGGTAGGTAGACTTTTTAGGGTAATTTGCTATATTTAAGGTAAGTAAACAAAGGAGTTACATGGTAAAAAACGTTATTCGCACAATCTTACCGTCGGTGCTTACCGCAGCACTAACACTAGTAATCATGGCAGCTCCACTTGTAGGCGCAAGTGATGTGCCTATTCAAAACGGAGCAGAATCGGCCAGGGGAGACGGGCAAACCACTGATCTATTCGGACAAACCGGTATTTTTAAAACAATTACCAACGTTCTACTATTTGTACTCGGTGCCGTCTCAGTAATTATGATTATTATCGGCGGACTCCGCTACGTTATATCCGGCGGTAATTCAAGCGCAGTGACCGCGGCAAAGAACACCATATTATATGCAATCGTAGGTGTTGTTGTTGCACTACTGGCATACGCAATCATCAACTTTGTACTCACTAGTTTTAGTGCAACCGACGGTGGCGGCACCAACGTCTAAGTTTCATATCTAAATAAAAAAATCGACCATTCGGTTGATTTTTTTATTTGGCGGAGAGGGCGAGATTCGAACTCGCGGTGAGTTGCCCCACGCTTGTTTTCAAGACAAGTACCTTAAACCACTCGGTCACCTCTCCATGAACTTCCATAATTCTAGCAGCATTACCCCTGTTTGTCGAGGGGTTGGCGCGCAATCACTGCAACCCATACTTCAGTTGCACCGGCATCTTGCAGAGCCCGTGCAGCGAACCGAAGCGTTGCATTAGTAGTCACCACGTCGTCAATCAATAGGTACGGCACCGATGAGTCGAGCTGAGTTTTACAAGTATACGTTTTTTCAGCCAACTTCAGTCGCTCATTTTTATTAAGTCCACGCTGAGATAGTGCATTACGTCGCTGTAGACATGTACTGGTTCGTAACGTACGCTTCTTAGCAAATAAACGGCCGAGCAGCAGTGCATGATCGTAGCCCCTAACTCGAATATGGCTTGGCACCGTAGG
>JALRDS010000046.1 GCA_023259925.1 Candidatus Saccharimonadia bacterium | reverse complement strand
GAATTTTTGAATTGTCTGGGGGTTACGAGATTTTTCTTTAAGCCGTTGGTAGTCGATGACTTTTTGCTTTAAATTCACAATCCGTTTTTCGATTAGCTCAAACTCATTCATTGCAGTACCGGTAGAATGCGCGTTCTGTTTTAAGTAGGCGTCGTAATTACCCTTGAAACTCTGCGAGCCGCCATCTTTTAATTCAATAATGCGATCGACCTGCTCTAATACGTCGCGGTCGTGCGTAATAATAAGCATAGCTTCAGGCGCTTGTTTCATCCAATCAATAAATTGCTTCTTAGCTACGTAATCCATATGGTTAGTTGGCTCGTCGATCAACGCCAGGTGCGCCTGGGAATGCATCACTTTTACCACTTCGACAAGTCGCTTTTGGCCACCGGATAGCGATGAGAATGGGCGATGGGCAATATCAGGCAATTGAAACGTTTCAAGTTCACGCTCGATATCACTTTCAATTTGGTAAAATCCTTTGTCGTCAAAACGTTGCAGCGCTTCACTATATTCTGTAATTTTTTGCATGTCATCACCCATAGTAACTGGATAGGTTTCAACAATATGGCTTAACTTGGCGTACTCAGGTAGGCCGTATAGGATGTATTGAAGTACGGTTTGCTCATTGGTGTCATAGTGTTCTTGTGCCGTGGCCACGACCGATGTGCCGCGCTTATAAATCACATCGCCTGAATAGTCTGTATCGAGGCCAGCCAGCATACCAAAAAGCGTACTTTTGCCCACACCGTTACGGCCGATAACACCAACTTTTTCTTTATCATCTACCGAAAACTTCACATTGGTCATTAACACCTTCGGGCCAAACGATTTTTCATTGATAGTGATATCTGCGATCATAAGATATTTATTATAACAGAGGTAACTCCATAATTATAGTTGACGAATATTTGCCAAAGTGTTGTGATGTGAGTATGGCCACCTATACGTGAAAGGGTAATTCGCATGGGAGTAAAGAAGCCACGTAAGATTAGCCCCATCGTACAGCACGTTATTCACAGAATAACGTCGGAGTTTGACAACGATGACAGGTTGCTGAGCAGACGAATTTGCAATGAATACAGCCGTGAATTCGTAACGAAGCTACTTAATGGAGACGAGCAGGCGCTACAGGAACTAGGCGATGCAGCCAAGCAAAAACGATGGATCAACCCCCGCCGCGATGACGAAATACAGCGCGCATTGCAGCACATCAGAATTGTGCGTATTGTGAGCAGTAGTTGACAACGGGGCTAACGCAATATCCATCAGAGCCACTGAATATAGCTATCGAAGGTAGAGCACTCGCTCCCTCAGGTAACACTACTTCGGTGGCTATTTTCATGAGACGGTACGTGCTATGATGAGCACTGAATTATGACAAAACCCACTGAACATACCGTATCGCTCAAGAGCGGGACTTTGCACTATTGGACATACAACAAGCCCACGCTCCCAGTCGTTATTGTGGCGCACGGCTTCCGTGGAACGCACCATGGATTGGAATATATCATTCAGCATTTACCTGGGTATCATGTCGTCACCCCCGATCTACCCGGCTTTGGCGCCTCGCCGGCCTACGAAAATATGCCACATACAATTGAATCGTATGCGGAAACAATCTTAGAACTGATTGATTCACTTGATCTGCAGCAACCGCCTATACTGCTCGGTCACTCAATGGGAACGGTTATCTGTGCTGAAATGCTAAAGCAGCGACCGAGCGCAGCAAGCAAGCTTGTACTTATCAATCCCGTGAGCGAAAAGCCACCAGTCGCACAATTGTTTCCGGGCTACCTCTACCACCGAATTGCCGGTAAATACCTACCAGAAAAAATAGGTCATGCGGTGTTACGCAACAAGCTACTCTTTCTACTCGGTAGTTCAGTAATGACAAAAACAAAAGACCCAGAGCTACGAAAGCTGATTCACTGGAACCACATTACCTACATGAAGCAATTTGCACACCGTCGCTCACTACTCGAGGCGTTTGAATCAGCTAATTCCACCGCGCTCGACCATTATATTGAGCATATTACGTTGCCAACGCTAATGATCGTGGGTAAGCAAGACACCATTGCGCCCGTGGCGGGGCAGCGCAGAGTTTCTACTAAATTACCCAACGCTACACTGGTAGAATTTGACCAAGTTGGCCACATTATTCACTATGAAAAACCTATAGAAGCCGCTGCGGCTGTGACGGCGTTTTTGAACCAATAAGTTCAGTGTAAATTTCTTCGAATCTATTCAGTGTGTAGTTAATATCGTGGGTAGCGGCAATCGCGAGACTTTCTTTCGAGAATCGTTCGCGCATTGCTTCGTCGCTGAGTAAAGTTAATATCGCGTTAGCAATCTGACGGGCATCATCTTTTTCACACAAAAATCCGTTGCGCTCTGTTTGGCAAAGCTCGCCAACAGCACCTGCATCGACTGCAACAACGGGTTTACCGCTCGCCATCGCTTCGAGCGCAGCAATACATTGCAATTCTGCCGGGCTTGGCATACAGAAGACGTCGCCGACTTTGTGCAGCTCAACGATCTCTTCATCGCTCACGCGACCCGTAAATGTCACATGGTCATGAATTCCGAGTTGATACACTTGGTTTTCCAGTCGCTCGCTTTCTGTTCCAAACCCAACAATGAGTAAGTGTACTGGCTGTTCAAATGTTTGGTGCACTTCATAAAACGCGTTTATTAGCACCGAGATATGCTTTTCACTATCGAGCCTGCCGATATACGATACAACTAACTGATCCGTCGGGATACCGAAGCGCGCATAAATGTCACGGGTTGGTTTTGATGGCGTAAAGCGACTTAAATCAATACCGTTAGAGACTGCTTCGATTGGGATGTCTGGTAAATCCTCACGGCCACTCGTGAGCATATCTATAGCGGCTTGTGTTGGCATAGTAATGTGATCAGCCTTCGAATGAAATCTGGTACCATATTCAGTAATCAAGCGATTAATCGGCCCAGAAACAGGGGCAAGCAACCTGATGTTATCCATTAAATTTTCTGGAATAGCATGGTTAGTGGTAACAACTGGTATGTTATACAGCTTTGCATACCGCATTGTAGCCTGGCCAATACCAAGAAGCATTTGGATGTGAATCACATCCGGTTCAAACTCTTCAATCATACGTTTTACTTCGCGGCGCGGCGAAACAGATATGCGAAAGTTTTGGTAGAACGGAAAGGGAACCGACATAGTGCGCTTAATAAGGTAGGCGCCGTCCCACTCTTCTTCGGCGAGTCCTGTGCGCCGCTGGCTCGGTGCAATAACTAGTACATCGTGTCCACGTGCCGCCAGCCCCGATGCCAAATTGCGGCTGAAGGTAGCAACACCATTGATAGTCGGCCAATGCAGGTCGGCTGCAATGAGAATTTTCATATGTTGACCATTATAGCATGTGTATTTTTTAGCCGTATATGCTTTTGCTTTTCAGCAAAAATACGTGCACAAGTACGATATTCAGGTATACTGATGCTAATGAAGCTCCTATTTGATGCACGGTGGATTAGGACAGATTTCCACGACGGCGTAAGCCGCTACACATACGAAATTGCGCACGCGCTTGCCAGACAACAGGCAGTCACATTTATTATTTCTGACGAAGCCCAGATTGCGCTTCTGCCGCCGAATTCAAACACCGTAAAAATACATGCAGTCGATTCGATTAAAGAGCCATTCACCAGTTTAGTCTTAAATAAATATTCTCCCGATGTTGTGGTAAGCCCGATGCAAACAATGGGAAGCTTTGGCCGTAAATTTAAGCTTATTCTTACGCTCCACGACATGACGTATTACAAGCATCGTTTGCCACCACCGCAGGCAAAAGGTATCGTACGGCCGATGTGGCGCCTGTTTCACATGTGGTATTGGCCGCAGCGATTCGTGTTAGATAAGGCGGATACGGTAGCGACAGTTTCTGAAACGTCACGCGCCGAGATTCAAGCAGCCAAATTAACCAAACGTCCGCTTATAGTAGTGAGCAATGCCGCTCGTGATTTATCACCGCTCCTTATGAAAGAGGTAATTCAAACTGAACGTCCGCCTAAGAATTTAGTATTCATGGGTACACCGCTGCCGTATAAAAACCCAGAAACACTCATTACAGCCATGCAGTACCTGCCAGGTCGCACACTGCATATTTGTAGCAAAATATCAGAGAAGAGACAAAGTGAACTAACTCGACTCATCCCCGATGGAGCCAGCGTATTGTTTCATGGCGGCATGAGCGATGAAACCTACGCAAATCTACTTGCAAGCGATGCCATAATGGTGAGCATGTCGTTAGCAGAAGGGTTTGGACTACCGCTCGCCGAGGCACTGAAATTAGGTGTGCCTGCAGTTGTGAGTGACCGGCCATTCTTCCGTGAAATTGCCGGCTCTGACGGTGCTGTATTTGTAACTCCAGATAATCCAGCCATCGTAGCCGACGGAATTTCGTCGCTCGATAGTCTTGAAGTACGTAATCGATACATTGCCGCTGGTAAGTTTGCCGTAAATAAATTTAGCTGGGATACGTCGGCTGCAGAACTTCTTACAGCCTGCAATTCACTCACGTCGTAGAACCTACAATCGATGCATTGTATGTCAGTCGCGGCTATTTTAAATAACAATCAATGAAGCCTTAATATGCGAATAGCCCTGGAATTGCTCCCAGGGCCGTCGCACCTTACAGTCATGAGCCCTAAAAGCTCAGTTGATGCCGATCATCTGCATTGCCTCGGGAAAAGCCCGTTGCCAGGTGAGTGGTAGCTCGTTGTACCCCACGTGAGTGGAATCAACTCGCATCGACTTCAACCCGATACCGAACGCGAGCTCCCAGGTGTCCTGGGCCTCCGGACGAACCGTATCGGTGTCACGAGTGGAGCGGATGTAAACCGCCGGGGAGCTCACAAGTGAGTTGCGTTCCAAACGATCGTGACCGATCATGTAGCGGATCCAGTCGTTATGGGTGCTGATCGGGAAGCGCTGAGCCTCCTTGACCCGCAACGCGAGCTCCTCAGGATCGACCCCCGCCTCGATGTTCTCCTCGGCGGGTCCACGGAATGTGGCCGCGAAGTAGGGCTTGGCGATGAGCAGGTTGTTGATCGGACCAGCCCACCAAGCCCAAGTTCCTAGGCTGATGAGACTGAGCGGCTTCTGGAAGTCAGACCGCTTGGTCGGTGCATCCACCAGGATGAACCGAATGTCCCGAACTTGCTTCACTACTAGCGGCACAGTGTCGTACGACAGTAGTCCACCCATCGATGACCCGATGAACACCACCGTGTCGTAGTCAGCCTTGTGTAGCGTGACCCACTCGGCGACGGTCTTCACGACCTTTGTTGGGCTGAACTTCGTGCCATCGTAGCTCACCTGCAACACGTCACCGCGCTGCGCCCACACAGGACTGACCTTGAGCGACGACTTGACGCCGTCTGCCAGGATTCCTGGGTAGTAGATGAATAGTACACGACTGTCCTCCTTGGCGGACTTAACAAGGTCAAGCCTTGTCTTGTCACGAAGAAGCAGTGCACGCCCGAGGGCGTCGATGGGACCGAGCACTAGGAAAATTCCCAGTATAGCCGGCAGCATCCATTTGAGTGCCAATAGTACCCATTCCACGAGGCACCACTCCTTTACATATGAGATCGGAATTGTAGAGGTGCGTACTTAAATATTATAACAAAATATTAACAAAAAGTCAATATTTTAGCTGTTCAGCCACCATTCTAGCCACAGGAGTAGTCATGGCTCGTTTTGACATATCGCAGCTAGTGTCGACTGTAGCCATGTAACGTGCGCCTGAAGCAACGAATTCACTAGTATCAGGAAGCTTGAACAGAGGCGCAGTAGCGGGACGAACAATTGGCTGAACAGCCCGATTGCGATCAGCTTCGTTACGTGCTTTAATTTGATCAACCAGTTCATCCACGTCATTGCCTTGTGTTTCAGTGAGCTCATTATACGGGATATGCGCATAGCCAAGTGTCCGCCTGGCACCTACCTGCGCATCACACACAAAATACAGCCCCATTATAAAGTCGCAAAGTTCTTCAGCCTCTAACATCTTGCCAACCTCCTCAAGAGCACGACCGTCAAGCAGCACCACTTCATACCCTTCAACACGGGCGTCACGAAGCCACTTTTTTAACAGTTCGTCCTTGAATGCCTGACTTAAGGGACGGGCGCCAATCTTGGCACTATTTGCACCGACTTCATTAGTATAAAGCAACGCATCACGCTCATCTTTATCCATATGATACACATCTTTCACAAGCTGAACACACTTATCAGCCTCGGCATCGTTACCTAAAAACGCATCAATCGCCTCGGCATCTTCCATGTCGACACCAGCGTTCGTAGCCCCAACAACTAAAACGCGGAACACCTGTCCCGCATCAATTAACATAACTTTATAGCCGCACTCATCACGTAAATAATCTTTGGTTGCTTGCACAATGGTGCCTTTACCACTTCGTGCTTCGCCATCGAAGGTTACCAAAAAAGGCAGGGGAGAGTGTGTTTTCATCTCGAACAACTATAGCAGCTGCTAATGGATATGACAAAGCCGCCCGTTCCCACACTTCTGGCTGAAGTGGGTACTAGGGCGGCTACTCATCAGGAAGCCACGTGAAACCGACGCGTATCCCAGTTGGGGTGCTGTTTGGCGGGGTCAGGTGGACGCAGACCATCGACTACAATAAGCGCGCCAAATGCGGTAAGCATGGTGATAGCCACAGCCGTTTCATCACTCCATGTACCCATTATTTGCGGAACAAGTAGCCACACAAACAAGGTCACTACAACAGACATAACGACAATGTCGTGCCACACCTTAGTGGGGCTATATAGCGCCGTAGGAACGCCAGCTTGCACGTACCGCTCGCCGTCGATCTTACGGAAGCCCGCAACGACCGCTAGGCCAGTAACGATTGACGCAGCGGCGAACCGGATGTCGTACCCCCAACTAGCACTAGGAATATTGCCGTGGCCGCGTGTTGCAAACCACAAGGCCAGTGGCAGCACTACAGTGTCTCCTACTACAAACCCCCACGACATGACTGATGGCTTGAAGAAGCCAGACAGGTCGAACGGGAACTCATAGCAGTACCGAAGCACGCTCATGGCAACTGGCGAAACAACCACCATGCCAAAGGCCAAGAACCATCCGCGGCCACTCGCAGCCGCGTTCATACCGCCAACCATGCCAATCGGCACCATACAGGCAACGATGAAGTACAGCAGATATTGCTTCCAGCCCAAAGTTAATTCACCAACTCTCTGACAAGGGACAATGTGCCCCACTTACATGCGAACACTATCAATTTTTATTATATCATATTTATATTTAATTTTCAATAGTCTTCATCTGTTACAATAGTATAATATGGCCACAAAACAACCCAAAAAGCAGCCGCAAAAGTCCGTCGTAAATCGCCGAGCACGTTTTGATTATGCACTCGATGACGAAATAGTAGCTGGCCTTAGCCTAACCGGCCAAGAGGTACGTGCCGCTCGCGATGGCCACGTGCAACTGAAAGGTTCATTCGTGAGCTTGAAGAACAATGAGCTTTGGCTCAATAACGCCAGTTTTAGTTTGAAACTGAATGAGCGAGGCCAGTCGAATGCACGCACCGTAGACACGCAACCCCGAAAGCTACTCGCTAGCCGAAAACAAATTGATGCCTTCGCCGCACGTAAGCAACAAGGTATGACTATCGTGCCAACGAAACTGCTTACCGGTGGGCGTTTTATAAAGCTGGTTATTGCGCTTGGGAAAGGTAAAAAAAATTACGATAAACGTGAAACAATTAAACGCCGCGATCAAGACCGTGACACTAAACGAGCGTTAAAACAGTATTAACCGGCACGCAGGCGCTGCAACTCTTGTATACTAAATAGAATGAAGCTTTATTCCTGGAATGTTAATGGCATTCGTGCTGTCTTAAATAAGGGCACGTTTCAAACGTTTATCGCAGAACACAATCCTGATGTACTGTGCTTGCAGGAGACGAAAGCCTCGCGAGATCAAGTTGAAATTGATCTACCGGACTATTATGAACATTTTTTTTCGGCAGCAAAAAAAGGCTACTCTGGCACGGCGATATTTAGCAAACAGCAGGCAATTCGCTATATTGATGGCTTTCCGAAAGATATTATCGACAAATTTGAAGTTCATGGCGATACCTACGGCAACCCTAATGACGAAGGTCGTGTGATTGCTGCCGAGTTTGATACATTTTGGGTTGTTACAGCATATACACCAAATTCAAAAGGTGATTTGAGCCGACTCGATTTACGCTACAAGCATTGGGATCCAGCAATGATTGCCTACCTGAGCCAACTTGAAGAAACAAAGCCGGTGCTCTACTGCGGTGATATGAACGTAGCCCACCAAGAAATAGATTTAGCCAACCCTAAGCCAAATGTTGGCAAACATGGGTTCACAAACGAAGAACGAGAGCGCTTTGGGGACTTTCTAAATGCTGGGTTTGTTGATACATTTAGAAGTGCCTACCCTGAAAAAACCGACGCTTACAGTTGGTGGACCCACTGGGCAAACGCGAGAGCTCGCAATGTGGGTTGGCGCATTGACTACTGGTTGGCGAGTAAGCAAATTGCAAAGCATATAAAAAATCCGCAAATTCACGCGGATGTAATGGGGAGCGACCACTGCCCGGTAAGTATTGAAATAGATGGATAGTTTAGTATCAAAAACATTAATTATGATTGTTGGCCCAACCGCTGTTGGTAAAACAAGCCTAATGAAACATGCAGCGAAATTAGATAAAAACTTTCGCCGAGTTAAAAGTTTTACTACCAGGCAGCCGCGTGGCAGTGATGAATATAATCAGTATTTCTACATCACTCAAGACCAACTTGATGCTCACCTAGAGGCCGGTGAAGTACTTACAGATGTAATTTCACCAACTACAGATGTTCACTATGGAACAGTCGTACAGAGCTATGACGGCGACTACAATCTGCTTGATACATTAGCTACCAGTGTTGATATTTACCGAGCCCTCCCATTCCACAACACAACCACATTTAGTGTTACCACCGATCCAAAGGAATGGACAAAATGGCTGAACGCGCGTTACCCTGATGAAAGCGAAGAGCGTACTAAGCGCCTACTTGAAGCACGCATGTCGGTAACATGGTCGCTTGAGCAAACCGAGAACAATTACTGGCTCACAAACTTACCCGGCCAGCAAGCCGCAACAGCACAGCAACTCATCGACACTGTTTTGGGTAAAAGAGAGCCTGTCACTGAAGCACCCCAATCTGCAAAAGATATGCTTGCAGCCATCGAAAATCTGCTATCATAAAGCCTAGAAACGAGGTGCAATCTATGTCAAAACACGCTACCGTGCAGTACGAAAATAATCCTTTTTACATTGCTTACAACGGAGTAACGCTTCTATTTAAATCTGCGCAGTCAGTGGGTATTTTCGCTGCAGTTCTCGCTGGTATTGGCCTACTGGGTGGAGGCATATCCAACATAGCAAGCGTTTTCGCACCCTACCAAGATACACCCACTGACACCTCAGTGAATGAAACCATGCCCGCAGTATTCGACGAAGCAATGTTCGCAGTGATTGCCGGCATTGGGCTTGTAATGCTACTTATGGGGCTGGTATTTTCACTGATTAGCTTGTTTTTATACGGCATTCTAGAATACACTGCTGCTAAATTAGCTAATAACGAAATAGTAACGTTAGAACATGCCTTCGCTGGTGTCTGGAAGTTATTCCCAGGATATATATGGGTATACGTAATAGCAATCACCAAGCTATTTCTTTGGACACTATTATTTATTATTCCTGGCATTATTATGTCTGTGCGGTACTCGCTTGCGGGGATTGCTTATTTTAGCGAAAACAAAAAAGGAAACCAAGCCATTAAGCGCAGCCTCGAATTAACAAAGGGCGCATGGTTTACAACCTTTGCAGGATTTACACTCGGAAACATGATAACCTTCGGCCTCGCTCCAACTATTGTGAACCCCGCAGCTGGTACCATTCTCTATAAGCAACTCCGCGCTGTTACAGATAGCGGAAAGCAAAAACCAGCTGCTCACTGGCTAACTTGGCTCACATTCTTCGTTCCAATAATTGTTGGACTACTCTTCATTATGCTTATCTTATTCTTTATCATGCTGCTCATTAAAACACTCGGCTAGCGCTGCATGGAGCATCGTTACTGGCAACGCCAAGCTGCTGATACACCACTATTTCCCGATACTCTATGGGCAAAACCCGAACGACGCGATCAAGCTGGTAAGCTCCTTATAATTGGCGGTAATAAGCTAGGCTTCGCAGCCATTGCTGAAAGCTATGAAAACTCACGTAAAAATGGGGTAGGACAAACGAAAGTGCTTCTCCCTTCCTGTTTAAAAGGTACCGTTCCCTCAGCACTACTCGATGTAGTATTTGCCGACTGCACGCCAAGCGGAAGCTTATCTAAAGAAGCCGAGACAAGCGTACTGGCGAGTGCCGCTTGGGCTGACGGAGTTCTGTTAATAGGTGATGCAGGACGCAACTCTGAAACAGCCATGCTATATGAGATATTCTTGCAGCGTCACAGTGGCCCCGTTACGGTTACACGGGATGCTATCGACCTAATAAAAAATAATCCCTCACTCATAGCCGATCGCCCGGATACTACAATTGTGGCAAGTTTCGCTCAATTACAGAAGCTATTTGCAGGCGTATTTTACCCAAAAATTTTAACATTTAATATGCAGTTATTGCAGCTTGTTGAAGCACTGCATAAATTCACTATTACATACCCTTGCACAATCGTAACCCTGCACAAAGACACAATTATAATTGCCGAAGGGGGTAGAGTGATTACCCAGGAGTGGCTCCAGCCAATGGCAATTTGGCGTGGGACCGTCGCTACGAATATAGCCAGCTGGCGTTTATGGCATGCTAATTCGCTAGAATCAGCGGCATCAGCCCTTGCATCATATTAATAATTATTTTATAATCCGTTTATGTTGCGCATTGAACCACTCAGTTCAGTACCCGGCCAACGTAGCGGGGCACATGATACGCTACTAGCGCCGAAGCAAGATGTATTTCTAGACATCGTTGATAGTTATGCCCAGCACCCACACGTGAAAGCGCACACAATCTTTCAAGATTATTTGCAGGCACCAAAACAACTCGGTGCCATCGATACAGGATCAATACTGTTTTACACCGCCTTGTCGCGCGCAGTAGGGCAAGACGTTCGCATGCCACGTAACGTGCGAATTGATGCCTATGAATACCACAGCTCCATGCTGTGGGAATCTGCTTTTATCGAATCGCTCACGAGTCATAATCACCCTGATACAGCTATGGCGAGAATCGAACTCGTTGATGCCGGATCTGAGTCTTTGAAGCACGCAGCAAGCCTGCTGCGACACGACGACATGGAGCGTACTCAACGTTTGTTAATTAAAAACTTATTTACGCAGCCAATGCGCGATGTCGTATGCGGAGAAGTGACCGATGCTACCCGTGATGAACTACTCCTATCGATTCGGGATGCTCGCTCTCAACTAAAATTCATTCCAAATCCGTCTGATCGTAATGGCGTACTGGGTGAGTTACTGACGCTCGAAGCATATTGGTCAGACTACCAAGGGCAAGGCAGTAAAGTAGCACTGCCTGCAACGGTGCGTGGTGGGCACGGTGGCTTTCATCCAGACCAAACGCATGATATAGACATTATAAAGCAGCGTCATGACGATAGTTGGACCGTACTAACACCTGTCGAAGTAAAGAATCAGCCCATCACCGAAGAGATCCGCAAGCGCTATACCCAGTCTCACTTAGCGAATATCGTTTTGAATGGGACCGTAATCATTAATGGCGACCACAGACAGGCTGCCGTATAAAAAGCTCCCGAAATTGGGAGCTGTTTACTATGCATGGTACCGCGAGCCGGACTTGAACCGGCACGTCCTAATGGACATCAGATTTTGAGTCTAACGTGTCTACCAATTCCACCATCGCGGCGTACTCAAATTGCTCCTTGTATTGTACAATAAAGGCAAGTGGGAATCTACAGTAATGCGACCAGAAGATAGACAACTTAGTAGCGGCACCCCCAGGGGTAACGTTCAGTTGCCGCAACGTGACCTTCAGTCTGCTCAAACGGCAGCTGCTGATATTGCTCGCTCGCAAATTGATTCCATTTACTCCCAGCCAGTACAAAACCCAGCTGAACAACCATCCCAGCACAGCGCAGCACAAGCAGCAACACAACTCCCCGACGCGTATAAGCGCACCCACTCAGCCCATCACGAAACACAACCCAATGACTGGCAACAGTATCACAGTGCATGGCAGGACTATTACCAAAAATACTATGAACATTATTACGTAGGGGCGGTCCACCAAGTGCACCAGGCGTACAGTGAACACGCAGCCCGACTCGGTGAAACCAGCGCAAAACTAAATGATTTGCCGCCACCCGAAGATGAGTCTATGTCTGAATCCGAAGCTATACGCGACCTACGTTCGCAGCTACTTACTAAGATTACTTCTGGAACAAAAAAATTTCGTAAAAGCCGCCATTTCGTACCACTAAGTGCCGCTTTAATTGTACTTCTGATTTTTGGCTTTTTGCAGTACAACAGAGTAATTATTGCTAATGTACAAGCCTACGTGACGCCAGGCGACATCGATCCGCAAAACATTGTGATCGACCCGAACGCATCACTGCAAGTCAGTGATGACCCTGTGCTCGTTATTCCGAAAATTAATGTTAACGTACCAATTATATGGGACACTACACCAGATCAAAAGTCGCAAATGGCAGCTATGGAGAATGGTATAGCTTGGTTTGGCATACCTGGCGCTAACAGCAAACCTGGGCAAATTGGCAATACGGTATTATCGGGACATTCTAGTAACGACTTTATTGATGGCGGCTCTTACAAGTTTGTGTTCGCGCTGCTTGATCGGCTAAAAGAAGGGGATGTGTTTTACGTTCATTATGAAGGTATCAGATACACCTACACCGTAACACGCACCGAAGTAGTTGAACCAACCGATGTTGATGCGTTAATTTACGATACCAATAAGCCTATCGTTACATTAATTACCTGCACACCGCTCGGTACAGCGCTAAACCGACTACTCATTACTGCTGAACAAGTATCACCAAATCCAGCATCAGCAACTGCGGCACCAAAAAACAGTACAACGCAAGATAGAACCTCTATGCCAGGTAATTCGCCAACATTCCTAGAGCGGGTGTTTGGCGCGTCTTAGCTAGTCGGCTACGTAACTAATTATCCAGAATCATTTGGCTACGTTGCAAAACAACCGAGTCGTCAGTTGTCGTTGCGAAGCTGTATATATATTTACCATCTTGCCGTGATACTGCGTCAAATAGCAGCGTAGTTTTGATGATAGCATGAGGATTCCCACCATCAAATTCAAGTAAGTCGAGTGTCGTACCATTCGTAACGTAAAAGTGGTATTTATCAAGCCAACGAAGCTCCGTACTAACCGGCTTCTTAAAACTAGTTTGCGACTGCTTCTTCAATTCAATATCATAAGTTGCAACGCCCGATAGATACTCCGCAAGTACAAACCTGCCGTTTGTACGTATACTCAAGTACTTGGGCGTAGCCGGCAGGGTAGTATTGAACACTTTTGTCATGCTAATCGGAGTGTCCGACTCACTTGAAGGTAGCGTGCGGATTTGTGACACTTGCAAGTCGGCACCAACCGTTATTGCAATGTACGGGTCACCAAAATATGTGGCACCAGCAACCTTTACCTGGTCGTTACCCTCTACGTCTTGCAACTGACGGACCGTACTTGAACCATATGATACATATCCAACCTGCTGAGCAGAATCGCTTATTTTCTGAACGACTAATATTGCATCGCTTTTATACAGCGACATTCCTGTCACTGAACGCGCCATTACGCCTGAAAGGGTATTACGTGCCGTGTCAATCATTCGGAGCTCACCATTTTTTGTTCGAACTACCAAGCGATCACTGGATCGAGGATCGAACTGGGCCTCAATGATGGTGGAGCTAAACTGCTTAGATATGTTTATAGTTTTAGTGCTATCGCGACGATCAACCAATATCCATTCAGTTGAGTTACCAACTTTCGTGGTGAGTAGAAGCTTGTTTGAATCTGATGACCAAAGTAGCAGTTTGTATGTCGCAGCGGGTGCATTATCGGCTTCAGCAGCACTAAGTAGCGGCACTGTTGTTAGCTTTGGCTGATCACTTGTGATGTCTAAGAATGAGACAACAGGCTCATTGGCGTCTGACAGCAGAGCATATTGTTCACTATTTGGCGATACAATCGCACCATCAAGCTCATCGAAGGTTTTTATAGTTTCGGTAGAAATATTTTCTGGCACTAGTTGAGCATAATTTAACCACAGCACTTGGCCCGCGGTCACATCAGACAGTTTGCTCCACGTATGATACCCGTCTTTTTGCATTGTTACTGTATAACTACCCGGATTTACTGTAATTTTTGAAGGTGTTTGTGCAGACAACCGAGCAGAGCCCACCGTTATTTTGGCGCCGCTAGGGCGAGAGTTAAATTGCACCAATCCACCTTGCTCAATTGTGCTGGTGGTTTGATTGAATCGGTATCCCAGCATCACGAATACCAGCAATGTCACTAAAAGAAGAACTGTTGATGTCATAACGCCGTATACAAATACACGCTTTATAAGTTGCTGTCTCTTTGAAGGAGCTCTATACATAGCTCCAGTATATCAAGATAGTCCGTTATCTAATATCATTTTAGTATTGCAAGCTGCTTATGGCAGCGGTATGATAGGAACAACAAAGAGGGTAAAAGAACAAGGAACACGAAACAGGATGAGTCAAACAAACGTTGTGTCGATTGGTGGAGTAGCATACGACAAACACACCGGATTACCGTCTACAAAGCACATTCAAGTGTCTAATAATAGCCATAGGATAACAGGCGCTCGGGCTAAACGTAGTGTCGCATCCCCAGTTCATGCAAAGGGCGTACATGCATCACATCAACGCTCAACCACACTTAATCGCCGTTTTGTAGCTAGTGCTGCACCTCATAAGTCAACTCATACCATACAGCCGCGTAAAAACCTCGACTTCAAGCCACGTATCAGCAAAAGTGCCCATATTAGTAAGTTCGCTCCAGAACCAAGTGCGCTTGCCGTTAAGCGTACTGTAGCCAAAGACGTTTCGCATGTTGCACATCCAGTGGCTGCCAAAGCCCACCAAACCCAACAGGCACGTGCACATAAAACAAGTCATATAGCATCCGCAACACTGTCTGCTACGGCTATTAAGCACAGCGAACTCGGCAAGGCCCTTCATAATGCTAAGTCAGAGAGTAAGGCGCCAAAGCAGCCTCGTAAACGCGGGCTTAACGTTGCCGCTGCCACTCTTGGGTTACTCCTCATCGCCGGCTACTTTACCTACATTAATATGCCGAACTTATCTGTGCGCGTGGCAGCAGCGCAAGCTGGCATCGACGCAAGCTTTCCTGAATATCGTCCGGTTGGCTACAGCCTAAACGGACCTGTAGCGTATCAAGATGGCGAAGTGAGTATGAAATTTGCATCAAATTCTGGCCCACTTGCATTCTCTCTTAGCCAATCAACAAGCTCATGGGACTCTGCAGCACTCCTTGAAAAATACGTGACACCTCGTTCTGAAAGTAACTATGCAACCTATAATGATAGCGGTCTTACTATCTACACGTATGGCACTAATGCAGCGTGGGTAAATGGCGGCATTATGTACACCATCGAAGGTACGGCAAACCTCAGCAACGAACAAATCAGGCGCATTGCCACAAGTATGTAGAACTGCGATTC
>JALRDS010000022.1 GCA_023259925.1 Candidatus Saccharimonadia bacterium | reverse complement strand
TGCTTCGTACCGTTAACGCTTCATGCCGATGCTCACCAATTGCGCTGCCATATCTGCAATTTTACTACACGAGTGCCTACGAATTGCCCGGAATGCCACGGCGCGCACATAATCCATAAAGGAATCGGCACGAAACTGATTGAGTCTGAAATAAAACGCCTGTACCCCAAGCTTACTGTTATGCGCTTCGACGGCGACTCCGATAACGAAAGTACTGTGAACACTCGGTATAAGGAACTGTACAATGGAGACATCCAGGTAATTATCGGCACTCAGGTCATCGCTAAGGGGCTCGATTTGCCACTCTTAGAATCAGTTATTGTGGTACAAGCTGATGCCGGCTTGAGTCTGCCTGATTACATATCTTCAGAAAGGACTTTTCAGCTACTTGCCCAGGTAGTAGGGCGGGTTGGTCGTGCAAATCACCCCACCACGGTGACTGTTCAAAGCTATCAACCAACTCACCCAGCGATCGCACTTGGCCTCAAGCAAGATTACGCTAGCTTCAAGCAACTCACCCTCGCGCAGCGTCAACGCGCAAACTTCCCACCGTACAGCTACCTGCTAAAACTACAATGCTCATACAAAACCGAAGCCACTGCTATAAAAAATACAAAAGCACTTGCAGGCGTCTTGCGATCTGCCCTCCCTAGTTCGGTAGAGATTCTCGGGCCCGCCCCTAGTTTCTACGAACGAGCCGGCGGCAGTTATCGCTGGCAGCTTGTGTTAAAATCACCTAAACGAGCCTACCTTACTGATGCCCTCAAACATCTTCCACCCACCCATTGGCAATACGAATTAGACCCGATGACACTTTTGTAACGTGGTATAGTATAGCCATGAGAAAAACCATGAACGGTTTTACGATTGTCGAGCTACTCATCGTAATTGTTGTCATTGCAATACTCGCTTCAATCAGCGTAGTCGCCTACAACGGTATCCAATCTCGCGCACGCGATGCTGACCGAATGAACGACTTGAATGTTATGAAAAAAGGACTAGCATTGTTTCATGCCGAAAATGGGTATTACCCAGCGCGGCCAGAATTCTTTGACGCAAATTTCCGTCGTAACAGTCTAAACATACCAGACAGCGCCGTAAATCCCCCTGGAACTAATAATACTATCGGCTATTGCTGGTCTGGTGGGCCAAATCAATACTGCTACGTACCCACACCACCCAGTGGTGGCAGCTTTGACTGCGGTACGTCTGGCGAGCGTTGCATAGGCTATCGAATAAGCTACCATCTTGAGTCAGCCCCTACGACGCAGCGAGTTATGTCCAGTAATTAGTTAAAGTCATTAGGTTTTCATTCCGCCCCTGTTAAGCTATACTTGTTACAGATGAAAAAAGAAGCTATTATCACGCTCCCTAATCCGCATTTGCGCCAAAAGTCGGTACGCGTCAGTCCACATAGCGAGTCTACGGCGAAACTCGTCGCCGATATGACCTCAGCGGCACTCGACTGGGAAGACTCACGGCCACATGAAATCAGCGCAGCACTAGCAGCCGTTCAAATTGATACGCTCGAACGCGTCGTAATTATTCGAAGTGACTTCGACGACAAGGCGCACCGTGAATTCACGGTACTTATAAACCCCGAAATTATTAAATACGAGGGCGACGTGGTTGCCGACTACGAAGGTTGTTTGAGTATCAAAAACGTTTACGGTAAGGTGCCGCGGCATACCAAAATCCGCGTGAAGGCTCTAAGTGAAGATGGCAGTGAAGTTCGCTTAAAGGCCGAAGGCTTTTTAGCTCGAGTAATCCAACACGAGATTGATCACACGAATGGCATTGTATTTATTGACCATATTCAAGATCAACCCGATGCATTCTTTACGCTAGATGACTCTGGCGAACTCCAACCACTCGACTACGACACAGTGATCAAGGATAACGATGAGCTCTGGGCGTAAACTCGTTTTCTTTGGCAATGAACGTCTCATAAGTGGGCTTGCCTCAACTAATGCACCTATTTTATCGAGCTTAATTGAAGCCGGATACACGATATGCGCGGTAGTTGTTAACAATGCCGGCACTACCTCCCGAAATAAAAAGCCGCAAGAGGTAGTGGAGTTGGCACATCGTCACAACATCCCTGTTCTCAGTCCAAATAAGCCAATGGACGCCTATGATCAACTGGCCAGCTACCAAGCTGACGCCGGTATACTAGTGGCTTATGGCAGAATTGTACCCCAAAAGCTAATAGACCTGTTCCCTTTTGGAATCATTAATATTCACCCAAGCCTCCTGCCTTTGTATCGGGGACCGTCCCCAATTGAAACCGCTATTGTAAATGGAGATGCAACCACTGGTGTGTCGATTATGAGCTTGTCACAAAAGATGGACGCTGGACCAGTGTACCGTCAGATTGAAGTTCACCTGAGCGGCAACGAGACAGCTCCGCATCTTGCAGCTAGCCTGTCAGAACTCGCAGCGACCGAACTCGTTGCCACCCTTCCATCCATCCTGGATGGCACCCTACAGCCCACCTTGCAAGATGACGATGCCGCAACCTACTGCCACCTGATTAATAAAGCAGACGCCCACCTGCAACCGAGCACGCAAACTGCCCAGCAAGCTGAACGATTCGTTCGGGCCTACCAGGCATTTCCTAAAGCGCGGTTGTCTGTATTCAATCACGACATCATCATTACGCTGGCGCACGTTTCTGAAGAACCAAACGACGAACTTGCAATCAAATTTACCGATGCCTATCTTGTTGTCGATGAGCTGATTGCTCCAAGCGGCAAGCGCATGAGCGGCCAAGCCTTTATAAAAGGTTACAAAAAATAAAAGCAGCCCACTCACTCGGGGCTGCAATGTATTTTACGCATTTTAGGCTGCTTGCTGTGGCGCAGCTGGTGGTGTGCCGGGTGCTGTTGGCTGTTCACTCATGCCACCTAAAATCGCATCACGGTTACTTACAATCTCACGCTTTAGTTCATCGAGTACCTCTGCAACTACCTGCCTATAGTCGGGGCGATTCACTTCGAGCCATTTTGTTGCTGTGTATTCTGCCACTAAGCGGGGATCAGTCGCTTCTAGTTGCGTAGCTTGTTGCAACTTCGTAAATGCCGGGTCTTCTGTGTAGGTTGGTGCGTTATCAGCTAGCCAGCTTTCAATCTTAGCCTGGTCACGGTCGATAATTTTCTCAAACTCTTCTAGTTGATCGTCGGTTAAACCATCACTCAGGCGAGTACCAACGCGTAGCTCTAATTCACTATAAATATGCTGCAAAAATGGCTTCTTTTGCTCATCTGGCAGCCCATCCAATCCGATGTCTTTGAGGAACTGGTCGTCAAGTCGAAACATGAAATTTCCTTTACTAACTATGCTTGTTGGACCCATTATACTACGTTTAAAAATACCCCGCTAATCGAGCGCGGGTATTTTGCTATGAGAAGAATATTTACGCTACTAGTGCCATGTCAAGCACCACACCATTACGGCGCGCTGCCCTAGCAAGCTCTAAGATATCAGCATTCGATAGCCTTCCTGGCTGGCTCCAGCCATATCGGCCATCGTCCATAAGGTAGGTTTTTCCCTCTTCGGCGAATGATTCACCAGCGTCTGCCCAAATAGCTTCCCATTTTGCCTCAGGAATACCAAGTTCCTTTAGTGTTTGAAAGCCGCCCTCGCCCGCTTCTATCCAGCGCGCATCGTGGCTTAACTCGTGAAAATCAATTGCGCCAATGTTCGGATTGCGCGGCGCTACATCTTGATCATTGGGTATGTTATCGTTGTCATAATCGTTGTTGGGGTATATGTCGCCAGACGTAGCGTCATCCGCTCCGGGAGTAAGATCTTTAGCATTATCATCCCATAAGCTCTGGATCTTTTCGTTAATAACACCAGATTTACCGCTTAGTTCAGTTACGGCAAACCCTAAGCCAGCTCCAAGTGCCACAGACACAGCCCCGACACCTAGTGCTTTGAAACGCTCTTTTTGCTCATCTTTTATACTAATTTCAAATAGTTCATCGGTTTTCGTCTGTGATTCGTCGACATTTAATACTACCGATGTGTCTGTAGATTCTTTAAAAACATCCACATCTTCTTCTGCTAACCGAGCTGTCATCTTGCTGCCGCGCCTACGGTCTTTGGCGGCGTAGCCTTTTACAAATCGACTTACACCTATCGCTCCGGCAGCAACAATACCCGCCCCTGCGGCACCGGCAAGTAATCCACCGCCCACACCAGCAACTGCACCAAGCGTCATACCTTTGGCCACTCGTTGCGCAATATTTCCTTTATTCATCCATTGTACGAACTTAGAAACTTTAGTGCTTTGTAGGTTCTCAAGTGTTTCTGTGCGCAATTGCTCCTGTTCATCGAATAAGTAATCGATCACCGCATCGTTGCGACCGCGTTTATATAACTTTTTACCGTCAGCTAGGTCGTCACGATCTTCTTCTGATAAATCTGCATAGAGAGCACGATCTTCGTTCAGTAAAACGTTATTATCCAACGCCCAGCGGCCACGCTCGCGCACAAGCTCTTCGTATTCTTTTTTAAGCTTCGCGCGGTCTGCATCTTTAATTGAAAATGCCCGGCCAAGTCGCTTTGATGATGCTTTCGCCCATTTACTTCGTGCTTCAGTCAGCTTTTCGTTCAATTCATCAAACTCTTGATTCATAGCGATTGCTTCATCAGTCGGCAAAATATCATTATCTGACCTATCTAATTCAGCATCATGGGTATCATCTTGGTCTTGCTGGCTATCGTCATGATTATCCTCAGCACGATGACGCCCGGCAGGTCGATAAAACGCAAGCAACTCTTTATGAAGCCCCACAGCCAGGCTAGTACTATGCCCATTAGCATCAATGCTTCCAATCCATTCCTCTCTGCTGGCGTGCATTGCCCTCTCTATGACAGAATATGCTAATGCATAGGCTTGCTTATCTTCATCAGTTGCATTGCTATCATCTTCCGCTACAAAATCAGCTTGCGCCAAATACTGTCGTATGGCTGCATCAATTTTTTTATTAAGCTTCGTTGAATCGATGTTTCCACTTTCATCCTTATACTCAGCCTGAGAGGCAAGTAAATCGTACGATCCCACAATTGCCTCAAGCTCTTCGAGCTGTAGTTCCTCTGGCATATTCTCAATTCTATCCCACCCAGGTAGGTCGGGTTGTGTAGATGATGGCGCAGATTCATTACTCATATAGTCAGCTTTCTGGTTCGTTAGATAGTAAAATCTTCTTTGTACAAACAATAGCATAAGTTTATTATAAAGTCAATGTTAGTATATAGATATTGACATAATACGTTTAATATGATAATATACATCACGTTACGAGGTTGAGTAACTAGGAACTTTCGTTCAGTACTCCCTTGTACGCAATTTAACAACTCACCAGCTAGTTAAATAGTCCATTCGCCTTATAGTAATATCGTGTCGGATGATGCGCGTACCTGATCAATATAAATCAGTTGCCTGCACCATCCGATACTTTCTAGATTCATTGCGCATAAGTATCGTATGGGCTGCAGCGCCCGCTGCATGCACGCACTACCCTGGAGAACAACTATGCCCAAGGACAACCCGAGCATGCTCGACAGCCTGCTCGCCACCGCGGCCGCGCAGGCCGAGCAGAAGCAGGCCGAGAGCAAGGCCGAGC
>JALRDS010000065.1 GCA_023259925.1 Candidatus Saccharimonadia bacterium | reverse complement strand
GATGATGAGAGGTGCGACGACGAGGACTTCGACAAGGGTGAAGGCGGGGGAGGCTTTCTTCATTACTGGTGTTTACTTTTTGCTTCTTTTAATCCAGCAATGCCTTTATAGGTGGTAGTATCAACTTCGCTCACCCAGTACAGTTTGTATGAGGTGCAGATGCCAGTTAGGCACACGGCACCGGTGTCGGTGATGGGCTCATATACATATTTGTCTCTATCTGATCCCAGTGCATTAGATATTTGTGAATTATTACCTGCCGCAGCACAGCTACTGGTGCACACAGGGATGATTGCATTGCCATTAGGAGTGGTAATGATAGAGTCGGAAGTGCCGGGTAGGTTCCTGGATAAGTATCCCCCACTTACAGATGTAGGATTAAAGCCCGACATGTTTTGGCCTTGCATGTGACGAAGCTCATTTACTCCAGGGTACCAGCCTTTGCCGTAGGCCGTGGAGTCTGGCCAGTCGTTAACGGGTGTAACCGGCAAGGCACGGATGGCGTTGCCGTTTTCATAGCGTTGTTCTAGGCCTCGTGCTATGGATTCTATGTCGCTTTTACGCTCGGAGTCGCGACCATTCGCAAGCGAACCTCGAAGGTTTACTGTTCCCAGCGTTAAAATAATCGCCATAACTACCAGCGTTACAAGAATTTCTACTACCGTGAAGCCACGACTCATATATTTAGCATAAGCAGTTTGTGAAATTTACACAAGCTACATTTCGAGTGGTTCTTGTTCTATGTAAATACGAAAGGTATCACGTATTTTACCAATGATTTCGTTTCGAGCTGCGGCCAGGTCGCTATAACTTTGGGCCGACTCATTTATTAACACTAGTGCATTGCCCGTGTGTACGCGCATACCATGCAGTAGCATGCCCTTAAGATCAAGCTGTTCAATCAACCAACCGGTTGGAATCTTATAATTGTGGGCATCAATTTTATAGCAGGGCATATCCGGCCACGTTTTTATCAAATCTTGGTACTGCCAATCTTCAATTATGGCGTTTTTAAAAAATGAGCCACTATTCGGGAGCTTTTTAGGGTCGGGGAGCTTGCTGGCTCGAATATCTATTACGGCATCGCGGACCACGCCTGGTGTAAAAAAGCTGGTGCCATGTTCGTCGAAGTATTTCTGTACAGCTTCGTAGAACGGTGGTTTCGGGGCCGCTTTGGAAAGTTTGATAGTAATACTAACAATGCCGTATCTACCAGCCTGACTGCCGCGGAACATGCTGTGCCGGTAGCTGAATCCACATTCGTTGTTTTGCAATGTAACCATCTTGTCTTGTTGCGCATCATAAGCTTCTAATTCAACCAGCGTGTCGGCAATTTCTTGCCCATATGCGCCAACATTTTGTACCGGTGCGGCACCGGCTGTGCCAGGAATGGCTGACATAGCCTCGATACCCGATAGCCCCATGTCGACTGTTTTCTTCACCAGTTCATCCCAGTTTTCACCAGCGCCCACTTTTATGACTGTATGCATTGGCTGGTCATCAATAACAGTTATACCAAGAATGCGGTTACGAATCACGATACCGTTATAGGTGTCATCTTTGGCGATAACATTACTGCCACCGCCAAGAATAAAGAAGGGAAGTGACTGTAACTTAGCATTGCGACACATCATGGCTAACTCGTCTGGCGTAGTAGCAATACCCATAAATCGGGCCGAGCCACCCAGCTTCATAGTGAGGTAGTTTTTTAGTGGAATGTTTGTTCGAATATCCATTTAGTTAAAAGTATAGCCCATATGTGCCGTATCGTGCTATAATTACCTCTGTATTTTCGTTACTTTTAACGAATAGCCACGCACCCGTAGCTCAGTGGATAGAGCACTGGTCTTCGGAACCAGGTGTCGTACGTTCGAATCGTACCGGGTGTACCATTTTTTTGAAACTATGACTCAACTTAACTCAAATGGCGCATCACTTATTCGTGACTTAGAGGCATCACGCTCTCAAAAAGTATCGCGCCAGAGTGCGCACGGCTCTGAGCAAAAAGTTCATGTGGTTGGTGCTGGTGCTACCCTAACTGCTGCCTATGAGCAGTTGCGAAACGCTGCCGAATATACCGAAGAGCATGTATTGCTACAACGAGCAATTCGCCGTTTTTTTAAGCGGCTGTTTATTTTACGTGATCAAAAAAGAATCGCAAGCAGTGGCGAAGAACTGATAATCGAGCTTACGCATGCTGGCTATATTGCTAACGACACAGTGTCTGAGCAAGAAGTGGAAACAATTTCCCTCGCTGCGTCCCGCTATTACAGCGCGTACGAACAGCTGCAAAAACGTCGCAATGTATCAAATCAGCAGATTGACAGCTGGACGTATGAACTACTGGCGGTAGAGATTGAATGGCGGTTAAATGATAACGGACACTTGCAAGCATTTACCCAATTTGCGCACTCGTATTTTTTAGAAACGATTGACCAATCGGCGTTGTTTAGTGACACGCCGCAAGGTGTAGATATTTCGTTATATGTTGCCGTTCACAGGGCATTGCTAAAGTCGGATGATGCCGTGGTACGGCTAGGGCTTCTAAGAAGATTTCAGCAATCACCTGATAATCTAGCGTCGTTTATTGATGTTAATCAGCAGATTGATATATTACTCAATTCGTCTGTGACAGAAAAACTCTTCCGCGTGGTTGACCGTCGGGGCGCGCCACTGCGTGTACTGCGGCATATGATTGACGAGCAGTCAGATTTCACCCAGCTACTCGAGCGTAGGGAGCAGTTTTTACTTGCCTACGAGAAGCAGGTAGCTGCTGATTATGAGGCGGTAAACACGCGCGTCAATAATGGCATTATTAAAAGTGTTATCTTCCTTATTATTACTAAATTTATTATTGGTATTGCGATAGAAGTTCCGTACGACTACCTGGTTGCGGGCACAATTTTGTGGGTGCCACTTGTTATTAATTTACTATTTCCACCAGTGTATATGGTACTCCTTCGCGCCACTATGATGCTGCCTGGTAGCGCGAATACTGTCAGGCTGGTGGAGCAGATTGACCAAACACTATACGGAGACAAGCAGTCGCGTCAGCTTGTTCGAAAGACCGGGCAGCAGTTTGGCATTGGCTATAACATCGCTTACGGTGCGGTGTTTGTAACGGTGTTTGGCGGTGTGGCGTACCTGCTATGGCGGTT
>JALRDS010000051.1 GCA_023259925.1 Candidatus Saccharimonadia bacterium | reverse complement strand
AGCGTCTTTAAGAGTTACAGTGAACTCAGTCTTTTCATCTTCGGCTGCACCAGCGTCTCCGCCAGCTGCAGGACCAGCAACAGCTACAGCCGCAGCTGCAGGCTCAATGCCGTATTCATCTTTTAGTACGTTCTTTAGTTCGTTTACTTCTAGAACAGTTAGAGCAACTAGTTCTTCAGCAAGTTTCTTTACGTCAGCCATGTGAGTAAATCCTTCTCATTATTAATCGTTAATTCAAATTGTGTGCGTAAAGTATCTTACGCGGTAGCTTTAGCTTCAACGCCATCAAGTAGCGCGTGAAGGTTGCCAGAAAGTGCGTTTGTTGTGTCGTGCACTGGGCTAAGTAGCTGTGCGACAACTTCAGCAATAAGCTGCTCCTTGCTAGCAAGGCCAGCGAGGGCTTTAACGTCATCGATAGATAGCGTAAGACCTTCGTTTGAAAAACCACCAGCAAATGTAAGAGCTGGGTGTGTTTTAGCAAAGGTATCAAGGACTTTCGCTGGAGCGATTTCATCGTCAGCACTTGTTGCATAGAGCAATTGGCCTTCGAGAGCTGAGGTGTCAGTATCCTTGTAGGTTGCTACTTGGCTCATTGCTACGCGAACCAAACGGTTCTTGATAACAACAATTGATACGCCAGCTTCGCGAGCCTGCGCGCGCAGTTCCTGAAGGTCAGCCACTGTTAGATCTTTGTACTGTGCAAACACAGTAAGTTTAGAGTCTGAAAGCGCGCTCACCATTTTGGCAACTAAAGCTTGTTTTTTATCTCGTGAAATAGCCACTTGATAAACTCCTATTCTTTAGTTTGTTGTTCGACCACATTGTTAATGAACTGATCGACATACGACATGAAACAAGATTATTGCCTCGGTAGCGGATTAAGTTTACTTGTAAACAGCTACTGTCTTTGGTAATGTCTTCGCTTATTATAGCACCAAGCTCACTTTTAAACAAGCGTGTAGTTGACTATATAGTACTATATATGATATAATATGTTATATATGTCGCGTCATCTTATTATCGAGACACTATCATCTGCTGTTCACCATCTCACCGACGCTCAAATAGAAGCTATAGATTTGCATATTACGGCAAACAACACCGCTCGCCTTCACGCTGAACGAAAGAATACACTTCCGCCATTCGCTATCTCTAAAGAAATGGGTGATTCATTGCTCGATGATGAACAGGTTGAGCTACTACTTAATGGTGGAATGAGGCGGAGTCATAAGCTGCGTCTAGTAGGTAAGCGAGTTATCAGCGCGGCCACTATTTTGACTCAGAATCATGCAGAAAGCAGCTCGCTTGAATATTTGCATGCCCGTAAAGATTTCGCGAATGAGCTAAGGAGTATCTCTGACGGTGTAGACTTTCATTCAAGCGGTGACTTACATACAGACATGCACGATGCTGGAGTTAAAATTCTTATAGCTAAACGTGCGTTTCAGTTGACTGGTCACGACCTTCCTGTTCGCGTTGTAGAACGCCAGTCTTTTGCGAGCGTCGATGATGTACGTTCCAGCGATGCAGTACGCGTAGCCTTTTCTGGCAAGCGCCACCCACAAGACAACCGTGGGAATTTAACTGTGATCCCGCTATCATCAACACTATATGCTACAAGTAAACCCTGTAATTACCGCGTTAATGCGTAATTAAACTGAGTAGGTTTGTTCAATTAATTGTCGGATGTCATATTGAATTTGCTCTATAGACCGCATGTTTTCATTGTCATCAATGCAATTTATGGCAGTAAACTCATCAGGATAAATTCTACATAGTTCTTCGTAGTTTGCCTTCGCTCTCTCTAGGTGGTCTGTGTCCGCCTCGTGTATGTCTCGTTTTTTGTTCGTATAAATACGTGTTTGTTTTTTGTCGACATTTGCTTGGGCGGTGTGTGTAGGAACGAGCAGAACAATATTAAGGTCTGGTTTAGGGATTCCCAGTACGCTGTATTCGGTGAGCATTGTGCGTTCGTAAAATGCTTTACGGAGCTTGGCAGACGTTAGCTTGGTGCCCTGGTGGGCTAAGTTCGATGCCACGTAGCGATTAGAAACTACAATTGCGTTGTCTTTTTGAAGGTGTGCGGTTATTTCATCTTTCGCAGCAAAACGATCAAGTGCATATGGCAGCGAGCCGAGTTCTGCCGGTATGTCGTTAGCACCGCCGTATTCACCGTTTAAGTATCGCTCAACATAATAGGCGGAGTCTTTACCATAGCGTGGAAAATCAGCTTCAAATACTTCATAGCCATCTTTTCGCAGGTTCTCTACAAGAAGTTTTGATTGTGTACCCTTGCCAGAGCCGTCACCGCCCTCAATGGCGATAAATAAGCCCATTACTTCATTCCTGGGGCAAGGCCGTCAATAACTGGAGCTGATACCCGCTTATCTTTATAGGCACGTGGAAGCATATCTTCAGGCTTCCAAGTAGCAATTAACTCTTCAAGATTATCGGTGTGCTGATATTTCCCGCTCATACCGCCACGACCTTCGGCATAGCCACCTTCAACCGGCCCGGTATGATGGAAAATCAGTTGTCCTACACGTTCACCAACAGGAAGAACTACACTTTCGTGCATGTTTAAGTTATAAATTTCGAGTGTAATACGGTTAATGTAGCCTGGATCAACCCATCCGGCATCAAAACATACTGCTACACCGTTTCGTCCCCAGCTGCTACGGCTTTTAACTTCGCAGGCGCCACCATGAGCTCGAATGCCAACAAACTCATGTGTGTGTGCCAGGATACGTTCGCCGGGCTGCAGCACAATAATCGGATGATCCTCGGGGATGTTTTCGAATAATGTTACGCCGTTTTTATCGCACCATTGGCCGTGCGGCATAGCTTCGAGTGGGCCTTTGAAATAACGGTTCACGTCTGATTTATCAAACGGATTGTACACTCCGGCTGCCTCTGGCTGGAATTCTTGTTTGTAAAAATAGTGCCCCAATGTGAAGTCTAAGCTAGCTTCAGACACGTGTTTGTCACTAAACGGCACGCAAACAATTGTGCCATCATCAATCGCCGAGCGAATTTCGGTATTGCTATATACTCCCATAAACTTACTAGCCATTGTAGCATGCTAAAATTAAGTTATGAAAGCAATTGTTGTTGCGATAGATAAAAATAATGGCATTGGTGCCGATAATGACCTGCTGTGGCAGCGTGATTTACCGGCCGATTTAGCGCATTTTAGAAAAATCACCACCGGTGGCTCTATTATTATGGGCCGTAAAACCTTCGAAAGTATTGGACGGCCGTTGCCGAATAGGGAGAATATTGTAGTGTCACGTAGACCTACTGGCGTGCCTGGGGTGCTCACTGCTGCCAGTCTTACATCTGCGTACGAATTGGCACGGTACCCCATTTTTGTGATTGGTGGTGGTAAAGTGTACGCGGATGCAATCGATGACGTAGACACGCTATATGTTACCGAAGTCCAAGAATCATTCACGCAAGCCTCGGTTTTCTTCCCTGTCATAAAGGCTAACGTATGGAAGGAAACCTCTCGCGAGCATCACGAGGCTGATGATCTTAACAAGTACGCGTTTGACTTTGTTGTATACGAACGAATTACCGACTAAGCATAACTGTGATACCATACATTTATGACCCGTATGAAACACGGCTTCACTATAGTTGAACTTCTAATTGTTATTGTTGTGATTGCAATACTAGCTTCGATAAGTGTAGTTGCATACAACGGTATACAAACAAGGGCAAAAAATACAAAAACTACCACGGCGACCACTGCTTGGGTTAAAGCCTTAAAGCTCTACAATGCAGATACTGGCTCCTGGCCAACTGCAAACTCATGTTTCGGTAATACCAGTACATATCAGGGTAATTCAGGACAGTGCTGGCCTGGGAGTACTTGGGTGGTAAGTAGTACTTTTTTGAATCAAATGCAGCCGTATATCTCAAATACTCCAGAACCAGATACGACCGAGATCAGTCCCTCATCACCATCTAAGCGTGGGGCGTTCTATCATATATCAGGGGCTGACAGGTTTATATGGATGATGCAAGCAAATACTACAACCTGTCCTGATATTGGCATTCCTCTACAACCGGGAAACACCACACAAGAAGAGTTGGGGCGCCGTTGTGTATATAAAATCAACTAAAGCTGGATTTACGATTGTCGAGCTACTAATTGTAATTGTGGTTATTGCAGTACTCGCTTCAATTAGTGTCGTTGCCTATAATGGCATACAGCAACGATCAAGAAACGCTAAGGAACTGGCAGCGGTAAAAATGTATTTAAAAGCGCTACATGCATATGCCTTGGATAATGGTGCATATCCAGATGCAAACAATAGCGGGTGTTTGGGTGAAGGCTATACAAATGGATGTTGGCCATCATCAAATAATACCAACTTCAATAATCAGCTTAGGCCTTACTTAAACAATTTAAATCCATTACCTTCTGGAAACACGGCACCTATCTCATACTTTGGTACACGCTCAGGAATTGCGTACTACTACACTTCATCAGGAACCCTCGACGGACAGCCTAATCCATGGCTTGTAGTGTACTTTCTTGAAGGTATGGAGCGATGCACTGTCGGCCCAGGTGCTGGTAGGCAAACCGGTTCTGGTACTTCGTGGGTGAACCTTACTTCAACGCCGAACGCCTCAGGTCAGTCTGAGTCTAACGGTGTCAACACGATGTGTGTTGTAGCGCTCCCTGACCCACTAAAAGTATAGAGTTTTGTTTATTAAAAACACCAAGTTTATACCGCTATGGGGGCTTTAATCGGCGGGTATGGATCGTAATTTTCTAGCCGAATATCTTCGAAGGTGAAATCATCGAGATTTTTCACATCAGGATTAAGCCACAGTGTCGGCAGAGCTTTAGGTGTGCGGCTGAGCTGTTCTTTCACCTGATCGAAATGATTGCTGTAGATGTGCGTGTCGGCTAAGGTATGCACAAATTCACCGGGCTTGTAGCCGGTTACCTGGGCAACCATGGCAAGCAACAAGCTGTAACTCGCAATATTGAATGGCACGCCAAGGAACGTGTCGGCAGAGCGTTGATATAAGTGTAAATCTAATTTGCCGTTTGATACATAGAATTGGAACAAGCTATGGCACGGTGGCAGACCACCTATTTGTACAATTTCGTCAATCTCGCCCGGGTTCCAGGCACTCACAATCATGCGACGTGAGTCTGGCGTGGCTTTAATCATGTCGATGACATTAGCGATTTGATCAATTTTTTGGCCGTTCGCACCAGGCCAGGCACGCCACTGGACACCGTATACCGGGCCTAAATCTCCCCATTTCATTGCAAAGTCATGGTCACTTGCTATCTTAGCTATAAAATCTTTCAGCTGAGTCTTCCACTCTTCAGAGTTTACTTCGGGAATAGGTAGGCTATTTTTTTCAAGGTAGGCCTTAAATGGCCACTCGTCCCATATGTGCACATTGTTTTGTGCCAAGTATTCAATGTTACCGGTGCCTTTTAAAAACCAGAGTAGCTCGTGTACTACAGAATTAAAATACAGTTTTTTTGTCGTAACTGCTGGAAATCCCTCGGATAGATCGTATCGTACTTGCCTACCAAACACACTGCGGGTGCCAGTTCCGGTGCGGTCGGATTTATCTATACCATTGTTTAGTATATCTGTAAGTAATTCGTGGTATTGTTTCACAGTCTCGTGTCCCCTGTCTTTATTCCACTATACCACGAGATTTAAGTAGCTGATCAACAGCAATAAACGTGTCGACTGTACCAAATTGTTGAGCTACCCGTGTAACTTGTTTAGTATGTTCGAGGGGTTCATTCCAGGCATATGCGGGCATATAGATGAGAGTGTCTTCAGCACTTTCGATATATTGTTCTGCATGGTGCCGAGCATCTTCAATGGCTATTGTTGGTGTATTGTTAAGTGAAAAACCGGTGTAATCGTAAATAGTCTGTTTGGCCTGTGAAAGTATACCTGCTTTTGTTAACACGCCTTCACCATCGTGATTTCGCGGGAACAAGATTCCCCTGAGGGAATCAGCATAGTGCTGCGCTAAAAACTCAGTCGTGCTCTGTTCGCAGCCCGGCAATGTTGATGTGTTGGCAATAACGTATACGCCCGCCCGCCGCCAACGTTGTAGTAATGCTTGAATTGACTCTGCAAACGGTACGGCTTTTACAGCCTGCGCCCCCATCAGTTGTGGTAGCATTAATTCGCGCGAGACCTGTTCACGACTACCCAGATAGCCATCACCATAATACACTCCATAATCATGGCTGGTTGTATCAGTCTCTGCAGTATACATCCTGGTGATTGATGGCCCTGTTTCACGTAATACTTCGCACAAGTCTAGTGAGATTACAGCGCTAGGTTGCTCTGTAGGTAGTTCACAAACCCCAAGCATTTGTGGAAGCGTGACCATGTCTGCATTTGCATGAAAAGCATTCCAGGTATCGAGAAGTTCATAG
>JALRDS010000021.1 GCA_023259925.1 Candidatus Saccharimonadia bacterium | reverse complement strand
GATAAATCCGAGCGCACCAATCAGTGCTACGCTGAGTAAACTTACTACGATAATATGCACTGAGCCATTTTGGTGTTTCATGCCACCCTCCTTAGTTATTTTTTTGATTATAGCACCCCATGTTGAAAATAAATCGAACTTTATTCATTCTAATGAAGCATAGTTAAGCCTCTGCAAATAGATATCGAATGAAGATGAAGCCACAGAATTATGTACCTCAATTCCTTATCGGTAATGGCTTCATACTAGCGTTTGTTATTTATTGGCTATGCAATGAAGTTTGGTTTTACTAAATTAATTATCGGTAGTTAATAAGTTGTTTGAGAGTATCTTTTTGCACCTGTGATGCAGTTTTACCCATCATGGGGCGGCGCATAGCCCCACTGTTCTGGCCACTCCGACTGCCTGGCGCTTAAACTAAGTCGATCTTTAATAGCCTTGTCTGCAAACGAGCGTAGCATCTTGTCAGAGGTTTGCTCGATTATTTTATATCCAAGTAGGTTATCGCTTAAAAACTGGATACGTAGATACTTAATAAACTGTTTATCAAATTCATCCCCTTTCAGGTCTACTAAGCTGGTGGTTGTGTTTTCGAATTCACTCAGGGTGACGTAACGTGGCAAGCGTACATCTTTCGTGTCTGCGTTATCTGCAGGATCGATACCAAGCCGGAAGATGGCCTTTTGTTCAGCTTGGATGATCTCTGTGAAGTCGGCAGCTAGTTGCTTCAGTTCCTGGTGCTCTGCACGGGATTCAACTAATTGTAGCAACGGTAACGTGTCGGCGTGTTGCGCCAGTAAGTTGGCGACGTATGATGCATCGACAGTCTTGTCATATCCAGGCGGAGACACATCGGTCTTCAATGCCGTTTCAGCTTGTTTTGTTTGATCGGCTTGTAATTTTGAGTAGACTGCGTAGCCGGCGCTGGATATACCGACTACGACAACACTGGCAATGATAACTTTTTTCATGGGTTCCCCCCTTACCGGACAACTAGTAGCCCCAGTCTTGCTGCCATTGCTTCATTTTCTGAATCTCACTTTCTTGAGCCGTTATAACATCACGGGCAAGCATTTTTAACTCAGTGTGAGCTGCGTTCTTTTCAGCTGGGCGTGACATCTCCACGGCTTGTGAGTGGTGGAGTATCATTTGAACAAGAAATTCTTTATCGTATGCTGCACCCTCTTTGTCCCTGAGCGCCTCTTGCATATCAACCATGTCAGCTGCCATTTCTGTGCCGCCACCGCCATGGGCACCATGACCGCCGCTATACGTTTTCTCGTATCCCCAGTTTTCTTGCCACATCGTCATCTTTCGCATCTCGTCTGATTGTGAGGCAATAATATCGCTAGCTAATTGACGAATTTCAGGACGGGTTGATTTTGCGAGTGCCTGCTCGGACATATTTACGGCACCTTCGTGATGAGCGAGCATCCCAGCAATGTATTGCTCGTCGAAATCGTCACCGTAAAGGGCTTGATACTGCTCAGTTAGATTTGCATACGTTCTAGTGTTATTGTCGTTTGAATTACTCATAATATTACGTTGAGTGAGAATCACCGCGCCTAACAACAGTGCAGTTGTACCAATTGTTAGGCTACTTACGAGAATGGTTCGCTTATTCATATTATTATCCTGCCAGTGGCTCTGGGCTTTTGTTAACATTAGTATTGTAGTAATTAATGATTGTTTGCTTATCGTATTTGTCTAATTTTAAGCTTCTATTCCAGGAGCTTAAAGTAAGTACACTATCGTTATCTAGGCGTGGTGCAACTATCACTTTTGCAGGTGTGAATCCGTTTTGGCTGAATGGTTCATCGACAAGATTTTTCAACTGCTCAAGATCGTTTTTAGGGAGACTATCTGTATACGTTATATAGATACCTCCATGCTCTAGGTTATGTAATGTGTTTACGTCTTCCTGCGGGGTGTCGTATACTCCCCATGCTATTGGCGCCGCGTGATCACCGGAGGTAGGTGGTTCAGTGCCGTTATATATTTTATGCTGAACATGTTTACCGCCAAAGTCTTCCTGGGCAACCCCAAGCCTAGGTGTTTCGTGTGATTTGATATAAAATGCTCCACCGAAGAATAGCGTAGTGATGACTACTAGAGATGTATATAATTTGTTCATAATTCCTTTCCAGATGCTTGGTGAATAGAGAATGAACGCTAAATTAGCGACTCGTTTGCGCTAGTCCTTGAAGGATTACGATATCTGGCGGTATCCAAGATGACTGTGAATACAGAAAAGCCGTCATGGTATGGGTCTCTTTTTGTGTTGCGTCGATGCTAGGATGGTTTGTTGGAGTGCTGAACTGGTGTAGCTGTTTCTTAAAAGATATCCGACGTACTTTTACTTTTTTTATCTGTATTGGCAGACAGCTGGTTTGGCATGAGCCAGAATTTTCTTGCGTGTGGGTTTTAGTGCCGTGATGTTTTGCAGGGGCTAATGAAGGTATTAATATGCCAGCATGAAAGCCAAAAATTAACGATATAAAGACCGTCAGCGTTTTTACGTATATGTGAGGCATACTCATTTCTATTCATTTTAGCAAAGACAACTGGCTATTTAAATGCATACCCGTGTGGGGTATACTAAATTAAATGAACAGCTCAATAAATTCTATGGCAGTCAGCGCTACCCTACATTGCTTAACGGGCTGTGCTATTGGTGAAGTGAGCGGGTTAATTATTGGTACACTATTCGGGCTCGATATCTGGTTAACAATATTGATTTCTATAGTATTAGCCTTTGTGTTTGGCTTTCTACTGTCGTCTGTGCCATTGATGAAATCCGGTATGACATTTTGGGCATCCCTATCGATTGTTGTGTACGCTGATACCTTATCAATTGCCACAATGGAAGTTGTCGATAATATCGTGATGGCCGTTATTCCTGGTGCTATGGGCGCGGGGTTAGTAAACCCCTTATTTTGGGTGGCTATGCCGGTAGCATTAACGGTAGCATTTTTTGCTGCCCTACCAGTCAATGTGTATCTTTTAAAACGCAATAAGGGCCATGCTCTTACTATGAAACATTTACGACACCATCATCATTAGGAGACATGGTATGAACAACTACGGGTATGCAGATAACAAACTAGCGTTGTCGAAACGACTTCGCCGGATAGAGGGACAAGTGCGAGGAATCAATACTATGATTCAAGATGATGTATATTGTATCGATATTTTAACTCAAGTTAGTGCCGTGCGATCAGCGCTCGATAAGGTGGCGCTTGAGTTAGTGCGTGATCACGCAAACCATTGTCTGCATGACGACAGTATAATGCCAGGGGTTGCAAAGAATAAAGCAGATGAACTAGTGACCGCAATCGGAAGGATGTTGTAAGTATGGACACAAAACCACTTATTTACGGGCTGATTGGGTTCTTTATTGGCGGACTGTTGGTTTCGGTGGCTGCAACAACATTTGAAAAGGATGCACTTATCAACGAACCTAATTCTCACTTAAAAAAATAGAAAGAGAGCTCCTAAGTTGCGGAGCTCTCTGGTGATTGTGCTACATTAGCCTTCAATGGTAACTTGCTTCGGTTTTGGCAATTCTTTGAAGCCTATAGTTATGTGAAGCACGCCGTTTTTCATATTGGCTTTAATAGTGCTATCGTCGGCAACTTCGGGCAAACGAATGGAGCGGTAAAAGCTCGAACTACTTTCCCGAATAACATATTTCTTATCGTCATCCTTTTTCGATTCGTGGCGCTCTGCTCGAATAACTAGATTGCCCTTATCGATGTGAATGTCGATGTCTTTTTTGTCGAAGTGTGGCAGGTGTGCTTCAATGTGCAGTTCTTTATCGTCCTTTGTGTATACATCTGTTGTAGGCATCTGCATACTCTTGATCGGCGAAAACCAATCATCTGCAAAGAACTGTTTTTGCAAGGCTTGTATTTCCGCAAATGGATCAAATTTAATGAGATTACTCATAGCGATTGTCCTCCTTTATTGATTAATTACGGAAAAGGTTACCCTTTTCTATTTCTGGTATATCAAAATTAGCACTCTAATGTCAAGAGTGCTAATTGTTGTAATAATGTATTACGTACTTTGGCTGCGAATATCATTCATTCGCGGGTCTTCTCGTTCGATTGGGCCGTAATCTTCTGGATAGGCTGTACTAGACGCAAGTATCGCGAATAAAAAGAATAGGCCAGCTATAGTCAACACAAGAAACGATAGCGCAGTTGAAATGGAGCCCATAATAATACCAGCCAAGCCCATTTCTTTACGGTGAGGGTTTTTCCGGCTCATAACACCAGTAATAATTGCAGCAATACCCGTGAGCGCACCCATGCCCACTAGTGAGGTTACGCCAAGGATTAACGAAGCAATGGCAAGCCCGTTTTCCTCAGGTTGCTTATGCGGATGATGAGAACTATGGGTTGAATGTGCTGTCATGCATTAAGTGTAGCACTTTCGTTAGTGTAAATAACAAAGCGGGACTTTTACTATTTTTGTATAATCATTAGCATGAAGCGAATAAGAGGGTTCACGATTGTAGAGTTATTAATAACGAAGGTATGTGTCGAGATGATGTGATGGGTACTTACAAGAACCCAATGCCAAACCCCCGAGATGGGTATGCTCTAGCAAATGGGGGTGCTACTGGATATAACTGGGTGCGAAAACCAATCGTTATTCCAAATTATACCGCAAGCTGTTCCTAGCGAATCACGTTGAGTATTTGCTAAAATAAATTAACAGTACGGAGAGGTGCAGGAGTGGTTGAACTGGCTTGTCTCGAAAACAAGTGTGCGGCAACGTACCGAGGGTTCGAATCCCTCTCTCTCCGCCAGAAGAAATAGCCGATCCCGAGAACGATCAGCAGGGCAACCAGAGACATGCTGCCCCCGCCACGCACGACCCTTCCACGCCTGTCCTCGATGTTCCGGCTACCGCGACGACCCTGCCACCTCATTG
>JALRDS010000013.1 GCA_023259925.1 Candidatus Saccharimonadia bacterium | reverse complement strand
CTGCGTTCGTGCTGAAATCTTGCAGATACAACGTGCGCGTGGCTAGGCTAGACCCATTGCATTGACTCGCGGTGTAGGTTGAGCCGCTTAAACACGTAAGCCCAGCAGCCGCCTGAATGAGTGGCTGCGTGTATCCACCGTAACTGTAACTTGAGCTGTAGGGAAGAGTGTCGTAGCCTGCGCAATATACCTCGCCACTGGTAGTCACACCACAAAGTGTTGTTGCCTGGTAGGTACAGCCATTACTGTTGGTTTCGGCACACTGGTTGGGGCTGACGACGGCAGATATGGTATTTTGCTTGACACCCGCATTACTCAACACAACAGCCGCAGGGCTTGTTGGTGTCATCATCCTAGTAATACTCGACGAACTTCTAACTGCACCGCTTGAGCTCACGGTTAAATTAAGGAAACCGTTGGATTTAATTCTGACTGCACCACCAGGACCACCGTTGTCGAGCTCAACCATAAAACTAGTCTGGTAGCGACTATTAAGGGAAACATAACAATAGAAATCAGTGCTCGCACTCGGACAACTTCTTGTCTCCGTACCACTGCAGTCGGTATTGGGTTTAAGCGGGGATGATACAGTCCAAGTCACTGCACCTGAGTTAGCCTTCATACAAGCATTTGCCATTGCCAATCCAGATTGTGCAGCTTGGTTTAATAGCTTGGCATCATGCTGCTGGCGCAGCCCTGAGTTGACTGATGTTGTAGCGGACAAACCAGAAACCAGTACCATCATCATGACTACAGAGGCAATCATGACGACGGGTAGGGCAAAGGCATTGTTGGTGTATTTAATTTTCATAGTTAATACCAAATAGGTTTGAATGACCCCGCAGACCCAGAACTGGCGGCACCTAGCTGTGTAGATCCAAACGGTGAAGACGTGGTGTCCGTGCACGATACCGCACCATTACTTTGTGCAATACTGCACGACTTCGCACCGGAGTCGGTTGCTACTGAGATATCCGCCATTGCAGTACTGCCAAAAGGTGAAGATGCAATAGACGTACAAGACACGGCCAGCGATGAAGCGGCTAGCCCGCACACGTAATTACCATTAGTGGTGCCCGATACCGCCACTGCTACATCTAGCATCTGCGTGCTGCCAAACGGGGAAGCGCTTGGTACTACACACGTTACAGTATCGTTATCGCTCCTAACGCCACATACGTACCTGGAATTTGTAGACGGAGCCATGGTAAGTTCAATCTTTTTCACTGCAGTGGTACCAAACGGCGCCGCGATTACATTCGCACAGGTAACTTGATCGTTACTTTTTTGAATAGCACAGGCATAGCTAGTACTGTCACTCGATACAATAATATCTTTCATAGGAACTGAGCCAAATGGATTTCCGCCTAGCGATGCGCACTGCACATTATTGTCACTCAACCTAATGCCACATACACGTTGCGTGTCGGTGCTACTGGCAGTGATATTCTTTATTTGCGTAGTGCCGAACGGTGAGTTGGAAGTATCCTCTGTGCAGATGGCAGTATTAGCTATTGTGATAGCACAGTAGGTGTAATTTCCCTCTATTGCGCGGTACATTGCCGTTGAGCCAAACGGAGTGGTTGATGAGGAACCTGTGCAAGTGACTTGGCTGTTTGAAGCTTGCACACCACAAGTGTATACACCAGCACCAGAACCAATCATAGCAGTGCTAACATCTTTCATTGCCGTTGAGCCAAACGGAGTGGTTGATGAGGAGGAGGTGCAGGTAACAGAACCGTCTGATGCTCGTGTTGCACACGTCTGAACACCTGAGCCAGATCCTATCATGGCCACACTAACTCCATCCCCACCATCGCTCCCAGGTATCTGACTAGCAGCAATCGCGTCACCGTTTGGCACCCCAGAAGATTGCTTAACATCGAGGTATTTTACTGATTGATCTTGCGATAGTATTGATGAATTGTCAGACGCGCGAACATTATATAATCTACCGGTTACAGTAACTTTACGTACAGAAACATCGTAGCTCACGCTAAACGTGGTTTTAATCGTAGCCGTGTTTGTTACGGTGCAAGCCGCAGTTGTCGGTGGCGTAGAACACGAACCGCTTTCGGTGCCATCACAATTTGTATTAGGGCGTAGTGGGTTAGCTGCACTCCAGGTTACCTGGCCACTATTAGCTTTCATGCAGTCGTTGGCCATTGCCATACCCGAATCGACTGCACCACTTAACAGTTTAGTGGTATGCTGTTGCCGCAAACCAGAATTTACAGACGTTGTTGCAGATAGGCCAGACACTAGAACCATCATCATAACCACCGAAGCAATCATGACAACCGGGAGAGCGAACGCTCTCTCCACCAAGCCAGTCTTATTATCTCTACCCAACATAAGTACTTACGCTTAATAATACCACCTAAAGCAGCCTGTGAGTAGATTACAATTTAGTGTATAATGTATAGTAACTTACCTAACAATAGGAGAATATATGAGCAGTACAACAGATGTAACCATTTACACTACAACCTTCTGTGCCTTTTGCGCAACCGAAAAGCAGTGGATGGACAAACTAGGCGTAAAGTACACCGCCAAAAACATTGAAGAAGACGACGCAGCACGCGATGAACTACTTGAAAAACTCGGCGGCAACTTCCAAGGGGTACCCGTTACTGATATTAAGGGCGAAATGATCCTCGGCTTCAACCGCCCAGTTTTACAGGATGCACTTGAGAAGAACAATCTCGTCCCTGCAGCATAGCCCTAGATCGCCACTCTCACATCGTATTGCTCACGCTTGATTTTATAAGTTAGCGTGGGCATACTTTTTTTATGACAGAGCAACTTCCGGCGTATGACGATTCAAACGGGTTTTCTGGCAAATACGTAAATATTCAGCTCGATAGCGACGCCGCTTTACTTGAACTGCTTGATGCCCGCGACAGGTTACGCACGTACATAAAAAGTCGAGATGAAGATAATCTACCGTTTCCAGCTCGTAGGGTTCGTATGGAGTCTTGGTATGAAGATGGTAGTGATATGCTTAAAATGGAGGCTGAAGTAAGCATTAGACCCAGCTCACTCGAAAAAAACCCAACCACTTGGCCCAGTGTCTTTTTGGAAGAGATAGCCAACGCCTTGCAACAATACAACTACGAAACAACGAGAATTGAGCACGATGACCGAGCACTATACATACCACTCGATTCAGCATGCACTATTCGAGTTGCATTAGCGTCTACTGCGACAGAATGCGCCATTGATATTGATTTGGAGTCTAGCGATGAAATTGAAGAGGCTACCCATATCTCATTGCCTACATCGCACGCTGGGCGAGAGTTAGATAATCTAGAACGCCTTCGTCACGTAACTGCAACTCTTGGGATTGCAATAGATACGTTGCGTGAATTCTATGGTGAGCCACCAAGACATTTTGAACGATACACTCTTAAGCAATATAAACTTTCGAAAGAGCTCGTAGCGGTCGACTTGGATACGGTCATGAAAGGAAAACCTCATTCCAGCGAATATTCAGGAGTTGACGATGGGGAATATACTTCGCTCGACTCTATTGGTGGGGCAACTCAGGCCAAAGAACGATTGGCAGAACTCGCCAGCATTGTTAACAATCCTGAAGGGGCAGCCACATTCGACATACACCCAACTCATTTTTTATTGCACGGCCCGCCCGGCACAGGTAAGACCACTCTTATTAACGCGTTCGCCAACGAAATTAACGCAACGACATGGACTATTTCGTCGTCTGACCTTATAGAAAAATGGGTAGGCAGTTCTGGGAGAAATTTAACTGAAACACTTGATAAGGCGAAAGCCACCAGTGGTAACCTTGTACTGTTTTTTGATGAATTTGACGCGCTTGCACACCGGCAGGGATCCGGAGGAGGCGAGCGAACCGACATCCGCAAGCTCCTGAATACCGAACTTGAGACACTCACGAAGAACTATCCGAACATAATTGTCGCCGCTGCCACTAATGTTGACTTAGATGAACTAGAACCGTCCCTGATTCGCTCTGGCCGAATGGAGCCAATCGCTGTACCACTGCCAACCGAGCAAGAACGCTTTGATATTTTTGGAGTTATTTTATACGAATCTATCAGAAAAAAAGTACACGAGAATGAGCTCGTATTTGATGAGAATGGGGAATACATATCGCCTGATGGGTTTAGTTTATATGACGCATCAATAGATTTGCGAGACCTAGCCGCGAAAACAGACGGTATGACCGGGGCAGACTTCAAGCAAATATTATTACAGGCGCGAAAACGAAAATTCTCTCACTACCGCACTACCGGCGAGCTTCAACTCATTTCGCATAACGATATACTGCACGAAATTATGCACTTTGGACGTTAAGCGCCGATTGGTACAACGGCTCCATTGACCGCCTTGCGAAAATAATCGTCGTGACTAACGTACAAAATCGCTCCAGAATATTTTTTTAGGGCAGTTTCTAACTCTTCTATACTCGGAAGATCAAGGTGGTTGGTTGGCTCATCGAGTATAAGTAGCTGCGGATCGTTAGCTAGCATGGCAATCACTTGCAAGCGGGCTTTTTGGCCACCAGAAAGTTTTGCAACGGGTACATGACCGTCACTTTCGGTAAACAGATAATCATGCATTAATCCACGAATGAGTGTTTCTGAAATCGATAAGTTACGGTCGAGGTAGGTGCGTTCAATCGCCTCTTTGAGCGTAAGTTCAAAGTAATCGGGCGACACTTCCTGCTCGTACACGCCAATTCGCACCTTAGAATCGAGTATCAGTTCACCGTCAAATAACGTTATATCAGAATCATGCGTTTTAAGCAGCTTTTTAATAAATGTACTTTTACCAGCACCGTTTCGGCCGCGTAGCTCAATTGCTTCACCCTCGCGTAGGTCTATATTCACTCCATTGAATAGGGGAGTGCTATACCCCAAGCAAACATTAGTTGCTTTCACTAACACATGGCTTGAGCGAGATGATTCATCTTTAATGTTCATTTTAATGTTTCGCGCCTTAAACTTTGCGTATTGGCCCGCTACTTTATAATTCAAATTTTCAGCCGATTCGCGGTCGATCCAAAAGGTTGGTTTTTCCTTAGCTTGCAACTCTGCTAACTCTTTACGTGATTCTTGCTCGAGGCGTTTGAATTTTTGAATTGTCTGGGGGTTACGAGATTTTTCTTTGAGCCGCTGGTAGTCGATAACTTTTTGCTTTAAATTCACAATCCGCTTTTCGATTAACTCAAACTCATTCATTGCAGTACCTGTAGAGTGCGCGTTCTGCTTTAAGTAGGCGTCGTAATT
>JALRDS010000030.1 GCA_023259925.1 Candidatus Saccharimonadia bacterium | reverse complement strand
CGTATCCATCCAGGCCGTATTGAAGAAGTGGTGAGTAAAGCCGAGAAACAAATCAGTAAAGATGTTGAACGAGCTGGTGAGGATGCTGCCCGTGAAGTTGGCGTTGTTGGTATACCGAAAGAAATGTTACGGTTACTTGGCGAATTAAAGTACCGTACGAGCCATGGGCAAAATGTTCTAATGCATTCAACTGAGATGGCGCATATTGCTGGTATGATTGCTGAGGAAATAGGTGCCAACGTACGAGTGGCAAAAATTGCGACGTTGCTGCATGATGTTGGTAAGGCGGTAACGCATAAAGTTGAAGGCAAGCATCACCATATTGGTGCGGAGCTGGCGCGTAAGTACGGCATGAGTGATGAGATAGTGCATGCTATAGAGGCTCACCACGATGACATCGAAGCGACAACCCCTGAGGCATTGGTGGTGCGTGTTGTAGATGCGGCCAGTGCAGCCCGACCAGGTGCCCGAAACATCAGTGCCGAGAATTTTGCTGAACGTATGCGCGAGCTTGAGAACGTTGCAACGAGTTTTGAGGGCATTGATAAGGCGTACGCAATTAGTGCCGGCCGTGAAGTGCGTGTGATTGTTCGCCCAGAACGAGTTGATGATCTTTCGAGTATAAAGTTGGCACGTGACATTGCTAACAAGATTGAAAGTACCATGCAGTATCCAGGTACAATCAAAGTAAATGTTATTCGTGAAACGCGCGCGACTGAGTTCGCGAAGTAGGCGGCTCTAACAGCCAATGCAGCAGCAGTGCGCAAGTACTCGCTGCTGCCAGCCAGGCTGAAAGTGTAATAATGATGCGGCTTGTAACTGTTTCAATACTTGGTATAAAAAAGGAGATAGCAAGCGGAAGCAAAACTAGCAATATCTGAATATAAAAGATAACTTTGGCGGAAATAATCCGTCTTTTTTTTATCGGTAGGCGTTTGTGGTGGGTAATAACGGGTACTAATACGTCGGCTGTACGGTGCACAATAGTATCGCCGGTTTTTGCAATAGCTTTTGGTAATCGAACTAATATGTAGATAGTAATAACTAAGAAAATAAGTGTGATGACACCGGCAGTGACGGCAAGTACGGGTGAAAAACCTATTGTTGTGTTTGTGGGTTGTGGTTCTGTGGGTTGTTGAAACGTAAGAAAGCTACTCATAGCGTCACCGCTCACAATGGCAGGTAGTCCAACGGCAGCCACCCATAGCCACTGCAGGGTTACACAAACATAAAAGAGCCCTAGTAGGAATCTTTCAGTATGATGCCTTAGTTTGGATTTTTTCATTATACTCATGATAACAAATGCAAGTGCGAAATTATTTTATTGAGAGTAAATAGTCTGCCGACATTGTATCTCCCTGAACGGCTCGTAGCCACCAACTATCACTACTCAGGAGTGAAGAATTCCAAGACCAGCTTGTGTAGTTGTTTTCGTCGGTTTGCTTATAGGGGAGTAGCCGATCGTAGCTTAGTGCGTTTTGGAATCGGATAGTGCAGTAGCTAGCTGGCTGCAGGCTTTCGCAGCCACTTGCCATCGTGGTGTTTGCTACGTAGCTATGTTCTGATGTATGGCCCCCTGTTTGAAATAGCTTTGGGGTGTCGCTCGCTACATTTAAGCCACTAGCTACAAGTAAGGCTTGTCGAGCGTCAACGATGCCGTGCCCAAGGTCATTCGAATACACCCCGTTTGCAATATTGGTTTTCTGAGCGCTACCAAGCAGTATGGCGGTTATATCATCAACCGATGAAGCTGGGCGAATTGATTTAACAAGTGCGGCTAAGCTAGCAACGTATGGCGATGCAAATGAGGTTCCATATAAGGTGGTCGCATACAAGCCTGTTGGATTTTCGGCTGTGTAAGTAGGCGAGTAGATACTGCCCGAGCCAGGTGCAACCACATCGAGTGCTGCTCCGTAGCTACTGAAACTCGCTCGCTGTTTGCTGTTTGTTGTGGCGCCAACCGCAATTACGTTTGGGTTACGTGCAGGGTAGCCTATAATACCTTGCGTATATCCAGCACAGCTTTCGCCGGACCCTGTGCCACAGTTACCGGCTGCTGCAACCACTACCACTCCTTGCTCGTAGGCGTAGTTTGTAGCGGCGAGCAGAGTGGGGTCTGATTCATTGCCGCCGAGGCTAAGGTTAATTACGTCCGCTCCTAAGTCGACAGCATAATAAATTGCCGCTGCAATATCACTTGAGTATCCGGGGCCGTCGTCGCTCAGCACTTTCAACGGAAGGAGTTTGGTTGACCAGCTTAAGGTAGCAATCCCAACACCATTATTACCACTAGCACCTACTAGGCCAGCTACTTCTGTGCCGTGGCTGACCGCGTCGCCATTTGGGTCATCTTGTCCGGCAGCTGGATTATTGGTACCGTTAAAAAAGTCCCAACCTCGCCAATCGTCTATGTAGCCATTTTGGTCATCATCACAGTTATTAGTTGTTTTGTCCTGCGGTACGCCAAGCCAGCAAAAATCTCCTACGGTTGTAGTGCCTTGTTCGCCGCTATTCGTAAACCACGTATCCACTAAATCTTCATGGTTCAGAGAGAAGCCTGAATCAAGCACTGCAACAGTTGTCTCGGGAGATCCCGTGGCGATATCCCAGGCTGCTGGCGCATTCATGTGTGTGAGCGGCCAGTTACTCAAACTGTAGCCAGGATCATTTGGGGTGCGTAAAGGGTAATAAATACGTTCAGTATTTGCTGAAGAGCGAATCTGTGTTTGTTTTGGTGAATTTTTGACAATTTCTTTTCGCTGCGTGGGTTCGCGTTGTTTAGGTGGCTCGTACGGTTGTTGCTTTGATGATGATTTCGACTCTGCTTCAGTCTTATCGGGGGTGTTATTAGATGGTTTTGTATGCCCAGAAGTACTTTTTGGCAGCTCGGTTACTGTACCTTTGGGTGTCGGTGATGTAATGGTGTTTTGACGAAATATAAAGAATCCAATGGCCACAAGTGGAACGACCAAAATGATACTGCCAAAAAGTTTTTGTTTATTCATGTTTATTTTTGTAATAAATACAATTCTAGTATAGCAATATATACAAAATACTAAAAATCAGTACTTGCGCCAGTACTTTTACTACTTGGCTCTAACCGACTTTATTGCCTGCAGCACCTCTTGTGTCGTGACGTGTGATTTATTTAACCCATCACTCATGTAGAAGCTGGCATTAGGATTTTCACCTATCACCTTAGGTAGCCCAGCCCACTCCATCGATAGGTTATGCGCAAATACTTCTTTTGATATATCTGTATTCACATAGTCGATGATGCCACGACGCTCCAGCAGTGCTGCTGCCATAGTGTCTTGCATCTGCTCGTTATATAAGGTTGTGGTTGCGTTGACGCCGAGCTCATCCACTAGGCTATTTAGGGTAGTGCTAATAATCTGGTAGCGACCAACTGCGCTGCTCGGGCTTCCGTTTATGATGTGTTTTGCCTGCCAAGCTTGTACTTCGCTAATAGTCATCTCGGTGAATATAACTTCGGCATTATTGGCATTACCAAAATAAGCGTTGTAGTTGTTGTTGCTTTCTGCCAATGCAATAACGTCGAGTAACTTTTTGTAGCTCTTTGGATCAACAGCGAGTCGCTGATTCCCATACGTGTTGTATATCATTGCCATAACGAGCATTACTCCAAGTAAAAGCACGGTCCGGGTTGCCGTACTGTTTTTTCTGCCTAAAATTTTTTTACGAAACAATCGTTTCTTCACTACTCTAATTATAATGCAAAATAAAAACCGAGTAGATACTCGGTAATATATGGTCGGGGTGAAAGGACTCGAACCTTCGACCTCACGGTCCCAAACCGCGCGCGCTAGCCAACTGCGCCACACCCCGACGGTGTGATACTTGCATGATTATACCCGAAAATTCGATAGATTTCCAGTGGTATAATGGGGGTATGAAAGAAACTCCGTATAAAGCTCCTGATTTTGAATTAACCGGTGTTGATGGTAGTCTACACTCACTTAAGGATTATGCCGGCAGATGGCTCGTACTATATTTTTACCCTAAGGACGATACGCCGGGTTGTACTACTCAGGCCTGTAGTTTGCGAGACGCTCGAGATGAGTTAACCGCGTTGGGTGCTGAGGTGGTTGGTGTATCTAAAGATGAACCAGCCAGTCACGAAAAATTTAAAACCAAGCACAATCTTAATTTCATGCTGCTGTCAGACCCGGACGGAACGGTGATTAACGACTACGGCGCGTGGGGCAAAAAGATGTTCGGAAAAGAAGGAATACTCAGAAAAACATTTCTAATCGATCCGGGGGGCCTTGTACAAAAAGTCTATGGCAGGGCTACACCACTGGGTCACGGTGAGCAGGTGATTGCAGAGCTACAGCGTTTACAGAATCTGTAATCTGTATGCTTTTGGTAGTATGAACATCAAAGCCCTGAAAACGGAGCCTTTGATAACATTTTTCTTATGATAAATGCAGTGGCTGTGGCTACTGCAGCGGGCGTGCTTTCGCTGCTCAAGTCTTACTGTTTAATTTGCTGGTGCATAGCATAGTGATTTACCGTGGCTCAGTAAAATGAGCGGTCTAGCGTGGGCGCTCGAGAGCTATTTTTCGTGCCTGGTCAGCAAGTGTATCATTGATGACACTAGGCTCAAAAGCACCAAATCTGCGCATGCAGGCCTGTTCTATCAGCCAGTCAGCGATAGCTGGATTTTTTGGGAGTAGCGAACCGTGCAAATAGCTACCAATCACGTTATGTACGCGTGCTCCTTCATAATTATCTTGCCCATTGTTTCCGGCACCTTTACGTACTACGCCAAATGGTTGAACATCTTTACCTAAATAGGTTAAGCCGCTATGATTCTCGTACCCAACAATTTGCCCGAACTGCTCACTTTCGGTTACGATGTTGCCAATTAACCGTTCAGGCCCACCATGAGTTTCGATGTTGAATATGCCTATACCTGGTATCGTGATTCCGTCACGTGTTTTGAAGAAGTTACCAAATAATTGATAAAGTCCGCAAATAACAAGCATGGGGGTGCCATCTTTAGCGAGTTTGGTTAACCTTGGTGCGATTGATTGTAAATCGGCTTGGATAACTGATTGGCCCGAGTCTTGCCCGCCACCACCGATGACTATATCGACGGATTCCGGAAACGTATCTCCTGGATTATATTCGATTAGCTTAACACTATAGCCGTGCCACTCAGCTCTGCGCTTTACGGTGAGAACATTCCCCCAATCGCCGTAAATATTCATGTCGTTCGGGTATAGTTGCAGTATCGTTATTTGCTTCATGATATCACCTCAACATTAGTCATTTTTGCTAGTTCACGGCGAATCGCAAGCATAGCGGTGTATGTGCAGTAGATACGCTTCGGTGCACTCGGCTGCTGACCGAGAAATTGCCGTAACCCTTGCCCAAGGTTTGGTACTACATGCGATACTTCAACTTCTTCATACTGCAAACGCACAGCCATATCGTAGGCTCTTACGCCAGACAGCATTGCGACGCCAGTAGGCCGAAGGCTGTCGAAGTCTACATCCCATAGCCAACTCATGTCACGACCGTCTGCGTAATTATCGTTTATCGCAATCATAGTGCTAATGCCACTCACTGGGAATGATTTTAAACTGAGGCGAAAACCAGCTGGATTTTTTACGAGTACCAGGTCTACAGGCTGGCCACGTACAATAATCTTTTCGCCTCGCCCAAATGCTGGAGTTACGTTCGCAAGTGATTCGGCTAATTTTACTGGGTTGTATTGGGGGATAATACTAGCAACGAGACCAAGTGCGGCAGCGGCATTATATATATTATAGATACCTTCAAGCTTGAGTGGCGCTTGTAGTTTTTTTCCAGCTAACGTGAATACAGCCTGTTTGCCATCGAACGATTCGAGCACACTTAGCGTCGGCAGGTTAGGTGAGTTATTCTTACTTTTTGCTATCGTACGCATGTCGTCATCGGTTGGGAATGTGGATTGCAGTGAGTCACTAAGTCCAAAATATGCTACGTCCACATCTTTGAGGCTGCTTGCAACATTTCTTAGGCGTGGATCCTCGCGGTTGACTACGACAGTTTTAGTGGTTGCACTTGCTACAGTTTTTAAGAGTTGTGCAGTGGCGTCAATTTCTCCAAATCGATCAAGCTGGTCGCGCATGACATTTAGTAGCAAACTGTAGCTTGGTTGAATGGCTTTTACAAAGTGCACGGCGTGAGCTTCATCTAATTCAAGCACGGCAATATCTGCAGCTAGCCTGCCGTGGAAATCAACTTCACCTAGAAGGGCTGCGGCAACTCCCCTCGTGAAGTTACTACCGGTTCGGTTTGTAAATACCTTCAGGCCTTGGCCTTCTAGCAACTCAACTATCATTTTTGTCGTGGTTGTTTTTCCATTCGTACCACTTACTACCACAACACCCTTCGGTAATGTACTGAGAATATTTTTAATGTAATCAGGATCAATTTTTTCAACAACAAGACCGGGCAAGGCAGAGCCGCCACCGCGTAGCTTCATAGCCGATTTAATTGCTTTTCCAAGTATTGTTGCGTGGTGCATAGACATGAATACTATTATAGACTAAAGCCCTCTTAAACGAACGTATCGAAACTCGTGGTGATAAGGTACAATAAGCATATGTTTATTGTGGGCATTCTCTCGTGGTGGTACGGTGCTGGCTGGATGGCGCGCGTGTTCGCTGTAAAAAATCAATTGGTACGTACGTATGACTATTTTTCGATTGGACTACTGGCATCAAGTTTATTTGCGCCATACCGACAAATATCAGCCGGAGGTGTAAAAGGCCCTGTTTCGGTCATACTCCGAGCCTTTTTTGACAGGCAGCTATCTAGAGTAATTGGTGCAGTGGCTCGAATCATACTTATAGTAATTGGTTTGGTGTGGATTGTAGTGCAGGTCACTATTGGTGTCTTGAGTATCGTAGGGTGGTCTATGATTCCTTTTGCTCCACTTGCTGGGTTTATCTTAATGATATCGGGTTGGGTTCCATCATGGAGATGAGTATTCGCCATGGGAGTTTTCGGTCTGAAAAGGCGAGACTCTCGCGCTACGGTAACGGTCATTGGCGTATCGTTGCAGTCGCAGCTATCTGTTTGTTGATCGTAGTAGGTTTAGCGGGGTTGCTTGTGGGCCTGTCTATTGGCTGGTTGGTACTTTCAGCTGCCGCACTGCCACTGATGTTTGTATTTTGGCATAGCGGAGAACTAAAGCATATTCCACCAATTCAACCTGCAAAGTATATTGATGACATTCTTGTGAGTGAAATTTTAGCCGTTTTACCAAAACAGCCAAGCCCAGCTGATATCGCCAAAGCGGTGATGCAAACGGGTGGTGGTTTATTTTATGCCCTGCGTTTTGGAATTACGCCAAACTTTTTGTTACAAATAGCATCTTCTGAGCAATCTGATAGCGCTGAAGTGTGGACCGCTGCAAACGACATGCGAGAAGAACGGGGTATGAGTACAATAACGGCTGGTATGCTTGTGTATGCTCTTGTTAAGCAGTTTCCGGAGCATGAATCATTGCTAGCTCATAACCACATTGAGTTGTCTGATATAAAGAAGGGGATAGAGTGGCAGCAACACTTAGAGGCTCTGATTGAGAAGCACAAGGCACCTAAGCGTACGGGTGGTATTGCGCGCGACTGGGCCTTTGGATATACCCCGCTGTTGTCACGCTTTGGCACAAATATTAGCGAACAAATCGCGAACAACGGTAGTTTGCACGTTGATCTTGAATCGCACATTGACTCACTCGATCAAATTATTGACACGTTTTCGAGTCGCGGCCGCCAGAACATTGTTTTAGTTGGCTCGGCTGGAGTTGGCAAAACAACAGTTGTGCACGCGCTGGCTGAGCGGTTACTAGATGCGTCGTCCAAGATTTCATCTTCATTAAAATTTCGGCAAGTGGTTATGTTAGATGCCGGCGCATTACTTTCAGCTGCACCCGGGCGAGGTGAACTTGAGCAACTACTTACTCGATTATTCAGTGAAGCATATGCTGCAAAAAATATAATTTTATGTCTCGATGATGCTCAGTTATTCTTCGAGGATGGAATCGGATCGGTAGATATGAGTAATGTGCTCCTACCGATTATTGAAGCAGGACGACTACGTTTAGTGCTCACTATGGACGAGCAACGCTATTTACAAATTAGTCAGCGTAACAGTGCATTAGTAAATGCACTGAATCGTGTATCGGTAAATCCGGCTACTAAAGAAGAGACGATTGCCGTACTGCAAGATCAGTTAATCCTCACAGAGTTTAGTCGTCATGTTACGTATTCATACCAGTCAATTTACGAAGCGTATCGCCTAAGTGAGCGATACGTGCACGATTTGGCTATGCCGGGTAGGGCATTAAGGCTACTTGAATCGGCCGCAGGGTATAGTGAGAATGGGTACGTAACAATGAATTCCGTACGTCAAGCAATCGAAAAGACTCTGGGCGTGAAACTAGGCCAGGCTTCATCTGAGGATGAACGACAGAAGTTGCTCAACTTAGAAGAGTTGATTCACAAGCGTATGATTAATCAAACTAGGGCTGTGCGCGTTGTGAGTGATGCCCTGCGTCGGGCGCGTGCGGGCGTTCGCAATGAAAACAGGCCAATCGGTACATTCTTATTTTTAGGTCCAACAGGGGTGGGGAAGACGGAACTTGCCAAAGCGCTTGCGGATGTATATTTTGAAGGAGAAGACCGTATCGTGCGGATCGATTTAAACGAGTATGTGCGAAATGAGGATGTTTCAAGGTTGATTGCGGATGGATCGACCGACCCATCTAGCCTAACCTCACAACTATTAAAGCAACCCTTCAGTGTGGTGTTGCTTGATGAAATAGAAAAAGCGCATCCAAACGTACTCACAACACTTCTGCAAGCTTTAGACGAAGGAATTTTACGAGATATAAACAATAGAGAAGTTAGCTTTCGCGATGCCATAATCATTGCGACCAGCAATGCTGGCGCTGATCGTATTCGCGAGTACATTGAGCGTGGGTATAAGTTAGACCAGTTCGAGCAGCAGTTTATCGATGAGCTAATTAACGAAAACACATTCCGGCCAGAATTCTTAAATCGATTCGACGAGATTGTCACCTTTACGCCGCTTGGTAAACAAGAGCTACTGCAGGTAGTAGATCTTATAATTGCTGGGATCAACAAAACACTTGCCGTACAAAAAGTACACGTTGCCGTTGAGGATTCGGCCAAACAACTGCTAGTAGATAAAGGCTATGACCCACGACTTGGTGCCCGGCCAATGCGCCGTGTTGTCCAGAAGGCGGTAGAGAATACCGTGGCAAAACAAATGCTCTCGGGCGCCGCGAGTGCTGGCTCTGAAATTCTTATAACACTTAAGCAAGTTGAAGAGGTGTTGGGTAAGGCTGAGCAAGTACGTAATATCGAAGCAGAAGCAAAAATCGACAGTAGAGATATTAGCGAGTAAATGATTCTTCTAGGTTTTTGATAGGGTCATACCACCCGTTATCTAGTACGAATGTCTGAAACTGCTTATCAAGACCAAACAGAACAACAACGCCTATGATGAGTAGTGCGACCCCGATTGCTTTTTGAAAACCACCATGTGGATTGCTCATCCAGCGAAACTTGGTAACAAGTGATTGGCCGAAGAGGGCAAAGAGTAATAACACCAACCCCAACCCTAAACAATAGGCAAATAGGTATACTACACCCGATGAGAAAGATGCGGGCAAGAGCACGGCAATAATAAGTGCGTACGTAGGGCTGCAGCTATTAAACACCGGGCCTAGTGCAGCGCCTAAGGCAATGTCTCTTGAAATGCCATTACCTCTTTGCGAATTACCAAGTGCTGTATTTGCAGCAAACGAAAGGTTGGTTTTGAGCATAATTGTTTCCCAAATTGTAGGTATGAGTGCATTTATACCCAGCAGTATAATAATGACACCTGAAATAACTGACCAGACTGTAGTGGGAATTCCCAGCAGAGCAGTGCTTGCTTTGAGTAGTAGGCTGAATAGTAATATTGATGTAATAAGACTAGCGATAATGATAAACGGTCGTTTTTGATCAACCGAACCACGTGCAGTTTGAGTAGATAAACTTCCCCCGATAACAACTGGAATGAGTGGCAGTATACATGGTGCTAGAACGGTTAGTACGCCGGCAAAGAATGAAAATATTAGAATTTCAATCAAGGCAGAAGAGCACTTTCTACGCTGGCAAATGTAGGTTCGTCATAGGCAACAAAGCTATCAACCTTTTCTCCGGCAGCATCTATCTTCACTACTGTCGTCTGAAGCGTGACTCCATACGTTTGTCGTAAGTCTTGGCTCGTGTCGTAATCAACCTTTAGAATTGTAGTATTTGCGGGTATTGAACTGGCTGCTATGCTTGCATCAAGCTCTCGGCATTGCGGGCACCACGGGGCATGAAAGAAAAGCAGGCGAGTATTGTTACTGTATTTAGTTAGGTTTTCGTTAGAGTACTCTACATAACTACCCGCAGTCTGGCTAGGCTCCTCAGTAGATTGGGCTGTGGGTTGATCGGTATTCTGTGTTCTTAGCGTGCTATCTTTTGTAGATATAGCGTTTTCGGGTTCTGGCTTGCTGAGAAACACGAAAGCCCCTGCTCCAACTATAAGGGTCAGAATCGCAAGAATGCTAATGAGAGCTATCTTATTCATGTATCTATTATACAACGAATTACCTAGCTAGATAATTCTATGCCCAGGCCACACTGCGACACGCTAGCGGGATGTGTTCGAATGTAGCTTCGCAAAATTTTATAGGTATCAATGTCGAACCCGTTACTGAGACGTTCAAGGGTAGGTTCAAAGTCGTGCAGGAGTATTCCTTCGATGATCCATTGGTCAACTATTAAGGACTTTGTATCGCTAATTTTCACGGCAATTTTTTTAGCAAACGGCCACGAGTCAATTTTCGATCTTGAAAGCGCCAGTTCAACTCGCTGATTATATGCATTTGAAGGTTCTTTTTGGATGCAAGCACCTTTGCATAGCCCCAGCTGAGAACGGAAACAGGCGCCACCAGATGATTCAAGCGCGAGTAGTTTTGGGCACAGTTGAAATGTTTTCATGGCTGATTCTAAAGCAGACTTTGCTTTGGCTCTAGATGTGTACACTCCGTAGATTATTGATGTATCGGTCATGTCTGACAGTGCTTTATTTTCTACGCTAATTTCAAGGTAGCCGTGTTCGTTTTTAGTGCGCACAAGAACCGACTGCTTTGTGGTGCGGCGTAAACGACGATTAAAGAGAGGCTGAAGCTTTTTTACGGTGGCAGACTCGAGTAGTAACGCCTCAATCTCCGTGTCTGTCGTTATTGAATCAATACTATAGCTTCGCTGAGATAGCTTCATTTCTTTCACAATACGAGTGTCATTGGTGAAGTGCGAACGTACGCGCGCTTTAATATCAATGCTCTTACCTACATAAAGCGGGTGGCCATCTTCATCTTTAAATATATAAACACCGGGCGAAGACGGTAGTTTATCAATCGTTGATTCATCGACGTGTGGTGGTAGAGATTTTGTACGGATTTGTCTGCGAATATTCTCTTCAACTGCTTGAGTGCCTTTATGTGCAACGGTAAGTTTGTAAAAATCGTACATTGCTTTGGCGTCATCATACGCTCTATGCCGACTATTGGTAGGTATGCTATGTCGTTTGATTATTTTTTCTAAACTATGGCCAGAATGTTCTGGGTACAGCGCGCGAGACATGCGCACTGTACAAAAGAGTTTTGGTTTGTACTCGATTCCTATAGAAGCAAAATGCGATTTAAAAAATGAATAATCAAACCGAACATTGTGTGCTACAAACAGCGCATTACTAAAAATTCTATGTAGCTGGCGGGCGACATCTTCAAAATAGGGTGCATGCACTAGATCGGCGTTTGATATGCCAGTCAATCGCTCTATCCATACGGGTACAGTAGAACCGGGGTTAACGAGAGAGTGAAATGTATCAATCACTTCGCCATTTTCTGTGCGAATAACCCCTATCTCAATAATGCGTCCGTCGGCGCCAAACTTGCCGTTTGTTTCAACGTCTACGAACACCATTGGTTCGTTAAGCATGTATCTATTATACGCTGAACGGTTAGTGTTTGCAGTTTACATGTTTAAAGTATGGTACTGGTCTGTTTACGGCTACACAAATTAATCTAATTAGTTACTGCTTGACTATCTTGACTGATTTGAGAATTAGCTTAGCTTCTTCAATATCTTTTGAAATATCTCGTTGTTTCATGTTTTTCGCTGGGTACGAATTGCTTTGTGCGGTAGCGAGTAGGAAATAGCTGTTTTGTAGTGTGAGGTACGACTCCCCATGAGTACTGACAGGATCAATACTAAGCAGCTGCGACATAAATGGCTCAGATGAGCTACCTTTTCCTGCGGCTGTCAGTCCAACAGATGCATCGCCAACTTTAAACTTCGATTCAAATTCTTGCTTACCGGGGTTGGTAAAACTATAGGAATGATTTCCGGCTAATTCGGTAAAGGTAACAACAACGTGATTAGTTGCAACTTCAAGCTTGCCATCAGTAGTAGGTTTTTGGCTGAAGACCATAGTTGTTACAAATTTTTTACTGCCATCTTCTGATACTGTAACTTTAGGTGAGGGTAGAATAGTCCAGCTTTCTGGATACCTAAATTCTAAGCCGCTTTCACCTACGGAGCTATAGCTCTTTTCTAGTATTGAGGCATCGCTAGGTGATTTTTTATCCTCGCTGTCACTACCTTTGGATTGTTCGCTTGTCACACTCTGAGTATTATTTTTTGTAAATGAATTCCAGAATACAAAACCTAGACCACTTAAAAGCAGTATTACGATTATTAAAACGAGAACTGCGTGCGCGAAGCCTTTTTGTGTATTCATATTCTTAAAATCCTTACGCTTTTATTAAAGCAAAGCTACT
>JALRDS010000041.1 GCA_023259925.1 Candidatus Saccharimonadia bacterium | reverse complement strand
ATTGTGCTAATGCTATAATTACCCTATGAGCCCAGTAACAACCGAACACGAAGAAATACTTACCATCGTTAATAATTTGGCAGACGCAGTATATAGTGTTGATGAATCGGGCGTTATTCGTTTATACAATGCAGCCGGCTTAAACCTACTCGACACAAATGCAGGTATAAATGGCAAGAAGCTGAGCGAAGTATTTGCATTAGAAGACGAAAACGGGCAACCTGTTGATTTATTCTCTGAAGTAAAAAAAGCCGAAATGGTTACTGTAAACGATTCCCTGCGTATGCGTAGCGGCGATGACATTATGCGGCTTGAATTTACCTACGCTCCAATTCGTAGTGGCTTTTCAGCCGCCCACCCAAGCTCTAACCAAAAGGGCTTCGTAATCATTGCTCGTGACGTCACACGCATTAAAAGCCTTGAGGAAGAACGTGATGAATTTATTAGCGTGGTGAGCCACGAACTGCGCACACCTGTAACTGTTGCCGAAGGCACAATTAGCAATGCGCAGGTAATGTTAGAACGAAACTCATCAGATATCGCAGCCTTAGAACAAAACCTAGAAGAGGCACACAAACAAGTTGTATACCTAGCAAAAATGGTAAACGATTTAAGCACGCTTTCGCGTGCCGAGCGCGGGGTGGCGTCCGAACCGGAACTTATTGACGTAACTGCGCTAGCTCATGACTTATATAACGACTACCTCCCAGAAGCAGAAAAAGCAGGGCTACACCTAAACCTAAAGCTCGGCACGCGCCTCGGTTCTGTATTAGTAAGCAGACTCTACTTACACGAACTATTACAGAATTTCATTACCAATTCATTGAAATACACAAAGGAGGGTAGTGTTACGCTCAGTATTCACCGACATAACAATCAGCTGCTGTTTGAAGTCATCGATACTGGTATTGGCATATCAAAAAGCGATCAAGCCAAAGTATTTAATAAATTCTACCGCTCAGAGGACTATAGAACACGCGAGACAAGCGGTACCGGACTAGGACTATATGTAACCAGAAAACTCGCTAAAAAAATGGGTACTGTTATTGAATTAAAGAGCCGGCTGAATCACGGGTCTACGTTCAGCTTTACACTACCGTGTGCGGTAGATTCTTAGATAGTTACTTATTCATCGATAGTTAATGCTTCATGGCGTTTCACGTTTGCAGTCACAATACGCCCCTTCCAGGTGACCCTGCCTAGTACATATTGAACGAAGCTAACCTGCATCAGAATGAGTTCTTGTATGAGTAATAGGGGAGTAAATACCGTGCGGATTACCCACACATGCCGTCCACACGTTGCTGTATTGAATATCGCCAGCGAAACAAATATACCCAAGCTAGTAACCAGGGCCCACATCACTACCTCAGTAGACACGCTGGGCAGTAGTAGTACAACATATGGCCACAAAAAAACCAAAAACAGAACTGTAGCTATCAGCCAACCAGCTATACTTCTACCGACTATTGGATAATACAGCCGCTGAGCAGTTTCGTATTGCGAATGGATCTGCTTTTCGTAACCAACCCCGATGCCTGTAGTACTCAGCAGATATTTATACCTTCCAAGATGTTGCAACTGTTTTGCCAAGTGTCGCTCCGGGCGAACCGACAATGCATAATTCTTAAACGTAAAGTCCACAGACTCTACTGTGCTACGACGTACCATCCAAAATGCACTCGCCGCCGGTGGTTTTGCATGCGTACCTAGCAATAATTCCAAATAGTAGCGAAGAGTTCCGAAGATTGAGCTTGACCTATATCCGTCAGTACGTTGCGGTAGTACCGATACCATGTCAACGTTCGACGATAGAAGAATGTCGACGACCCGGCTAATTGAGCGCACCGATAGTGTGGTGTCAACATCGATATATAACACCAGCTCTCCGCTCGATTCCGCTAGCAATGTTTGATAGGCGTGGTTTTTACCCAGCCAACCATCGGGCAAAGCAGAGCCTGCTATAAACCGTATGCCAGCTTGAGCGAACGATTTTATAATAAGAGGCGTGTTATCTTCGCTGCTGTCATCGAGCACTAATATTTCTAACTTTGGATAGTCGCTCGCCAACACTGCTTCAAGACAGTGAGCTAAAGCGTGCATTTCATTTCTAGCTGCAATACAAACCGATACTGTTGGTAAATTTTGGTTTTGGCTACTGCTTTTTACAGTTTTATCTTTGTAGTACCTGGTAGCCCAAACAGTCCTAGTTAGTAGCAAAAATGTAGCAATAGAACTTAACGAGAGCAAGAGTATAATAAGCATAATCCCATTGTATCATTGACGTATTGGCCTCTTATGAGCTATAGTACGTATTGACAGTCTGCTTTCAAGCAGACTATTTAAATTGGGAGAATTACCGCGTGGCTAAAAAGCAAAGCAACACAAAAGTGACGCGCATCACCGCTAGTGATGAGAGCGTGGCTAACACTACGCCAAAAAAGCGAAAGCTAAGTACAGTTAAAACAAAGAAAACGACGAACGAGGTTACAAAGAAGAAACGATCGTGGGGTATACTCGGAAAGATCGGTGGCTACTTCAAGGGATCATGGCGAGAACTACGCCAAGTACACTGGCCAACTCGTAAAGCAACCTGGAGCCTCACCGGAGCAGTGCTTCTATTCGCCGCCTTCTTTGTAGTACTGATTACGCTACTAGATGCAGGCTTTAAGTTACTATTCGAGCAAATTTTACAGTAAGAACAATAAAGGTAAGAACTAATGACAAATAATCGATATGACTCAACTCGCCAATGGTATGCGGTGCACACCTATAGTGGCTACGAAGAAAAAGTAGGCGACGACATCCGCCAACGAATTAACGCTGTTGACATGGCTGACAAAATTTTCGACGTAATGGTTCCTAAAGAGAAGCAGATTCAAATCAAAAATGGTAAGCGAAAAGTTGTTGAAAGCAAAATTTTTCAAGGCTACGTACTCGTAGAAATGAAGCTCACAGACGAAACATGGTACATTGTACGCAATACACCAGGTGTCACAGGTTTTGTTGGTAGTGGAACTGAGCCAACACCAGTATCTGAGAGTGAGATAAGTAAAATTAAGAAACGAATGGGTGTTGAGGATCCAAAACACCACATTGACTTTACAGCAGGTGAGGTAGTCTCTATAACAGACGGTCCTTTCAAGGGATTCGATGGCGCGATTGCTGAAATTGATGCAGTAAAAGGCAAAATTCGCGTTATGGTAAGTATGTTCGGCCGCGACACGCCAGTTGAGCTCGATGCCCTACAGGTTAAAAAAGTTTAATGGCTGAAACTTACCAACAAGTTGCTGAGTATGGCACAGTGATCAACACCTATTCGGAGTGGGATGATGGCGATTTAGCTGCAACAAAAGCCCAGCAATTAAGCATGAGTGCGCAGAAAAGCTATAGCTCTAGTCACGAAGCGAGCACCTCATCAGATCACTGGAGTGGACTTAGCGACGAACAGCGAAACATACTTAAAGCGCTCGAGGCAAACAAAATTTCGCGCGAAGACGCAGCTCGTGCCTTAGGTACCATTGCAAGCAGAAGCTGTTAGTGATATAGTATTAAAGTTACGCACTGCGAAATAGCTTCAACAATTTAGCAGTAATTCTATAAGGAAATATATGGCAAAAAAAGTAATTGGTAATCTTAAATTACGTATTCCAGCTGGTCGTGCTACTGCCGGTCCTCCGGTAGGTTCAATTCTCGGTCAATGGGGACTTAACATGATGGATTTCATCAACCCGTTTAACGACGCAACCAAAGACCTAATGGGCAAAGACGTAATTGTACACGTTAAGGTATTTGAAGATCGTTCATTTACCTGGAAAAGTCTTGGTCAACCAGTAGATGACATGATTCGCGAAAAAGTTGGCATCCAAAAGGGCAGCGGCAAGCCTCACTCAGAAAAAGTTGGTAAAATCACTCGTGCACAGCTTGAGGAAATTGCCGAAGCAAAGCGCGGTCAACTCAATGCAATCGACCTTGATGGCGCAGTGAAAGTTATTGCTGGTACCGCACGCTCAATGGGCGTAGAAGTAACTGAATAAACAACATTAAGTTACACACCAAAACACCCGCCAATACGTAGCGGGTGTTTTTGAAATATTAATTGTTCTTCTGTCTCGATAGTTCTTCGAGTAACTGATTCATCTCAGCAACTGTATTTAGTCGATAGCGCGCCCGAGTATGCCCCGGCCCAACCTTAACAGTAACCGCTTGGTGTGCGAGCTCCCTAAACATATCCTCATCAGTGTAATCGTCACCAGCTACCAGAGTGAAGTCTGGCTCATAAATTGCATCAAGCTCACTTGCGGCGGCACCTTTACTTATTTCTATTGGTTTCACCTCGATAATCTTATCACCGGTATATACGCCAATCTCATCGTCGTCAATTGCATGAATTAATTCTCTTTTTAATTCACCGGCACGTACGTAGGCAAGCTCTGGTGTGACGTTACGATAGTGCCATACCAACGAGTAATCTTTTTCTTCAATTTCGGCCCCGGCCGTTCTGGAGACATATTTTTCTAAAATAGGTTTTAACTTTTTCTTAGTCGAGGGAAAGTCACTCTCAACACGTGACCATTTGCCGTCGTATTTCGACCAAGCGCCGTGTTCTGCAATGAGCGTTACATCGATGCCTTTAAACCATTTATCAAGCGCTTTTTTAGGCCGTCCGCTAACAATTGCTACATGATTGCGCTCATCATCTACTAACCGCTTAATAAGCCTACGGAGTTTTAATGAAGGCTTTGCTAACAGCGCACGCGGGCTAGCAACAAAGTCTTTTAACGTTCCATCGTAGTCAAGGATGATTAATCGAGAAGTTGCTTTTGCATATGCATCTAAAACCTCATTTCTGTGTTCACCCTTCATATGCTTACGATAATGTTTACCGCGACTATGTGCCGTTGCTTCAAGGTCGCCCATGAACTCACGGCCCCAAGTTTGCACCGTATATGATTTAAGTCGACGCTGCATATCTCTCATACGTCGTTGTTGCTCGCGCTTATTCATTGTCAGCGCCTCGTTCATCGATTCAGCAACAGACCTCGTGTTATGCGGGTTAATACTAAGTGCTTCCGGTAGCTCATCGATAGCACCAGTCATTTCGCTTAGTAGCAATACTCCAGGTCTGTTTTGCTTCGAAGCGACATATTCTTTTGCCACTAAGTTCATGCCGTCACGTATAGGAGTAACTAACGCAACGTCGGCGCTTGCATATAGGGCAACAACTTCAGCAAATGGGCGATTTTGAAATTGATACGAAATTGGCGTCCAGTCTACCGTTCCAAACTCCCCATTAATTCGACTTACCGCCTGCTCAATGCGATCACGCAGCTGCTGGTATGTGCCAACATCGGTTCGCGATGGCACCGCCACCATAATAAGCTTTACTTTACCGCGCCACTTAGGGTAGGTATCAAGAAAACATTTAAACGCATCAAGTCGTTCTATAATTCCTTTTGTATAATCTAGCCGGTCAACCGACAGAATCAGCTTCATTCCCTTATAGTGCTGAGATAGAGAGCTCATCGCATCTTTCGTTCATCTCATCTCCTGCATGACCTTTTACCCATATAAAATCAACTTTATGAGGCTCGAGTGCGCTAAGGAGACGCGTCCAAAGATCCTTGTTTTTTACAGGTTCTTTCCCGCTTGTTTTCCATCCTTTTTT
>JALRDS010000036.1 GCA_023259925.1 Candidatus Saccharimonadia bacterium | reverse complement strand
AAAGGTATTGTGGGGTGGGGCAATTATGGATCGACCAACCAGACTACTGCTATGCGCATGGATGCAACATACGGACTGCGGCTGTATTGGTTTGGTAACGACTTAGTGATTAACGACACAAGCGTGGGTGACAATCAATGGCATTTAGTCGTAGATACCTACGATGGTACGACGCAGCGCGGCTATGTAGATGGAGTGCAGCGTGCCACTAGAAACGTAAGCGGTCGAAACTCGCAAACAATAAATGGTCGAATAGGCAGTACAAATAACGGTGAATACTTTGTGGGTTCTATAGACGATGTACGTATATACTCACGTGCGTTAACGGCTAACGAAATTGCAAGCATGTATTCGGGCGGTGCATTTTAGCGTAGATGATGCACGTGTTGTGGCACAATATTATACAATAAAGTCATGAACACCCATGAAGTAACCGTAACTCATACTGATGTATCAGTTGAAGAAGTTAATTTTATACGTAAATATTTTCTCGATCCGTATACGAATACTGAGCGAAACAATAGGATGTTTACTCATTTGCAGGGCGATTACGACGACGAATCGGCCACAATGACGATACGTGCTGAATGTATAGATGCTAAGCAGCGCGAAATTGGTCGAGCTGCTGTTGAAAAGGCGTTTGAATTCGCTAGAGAAATAACAAGCGTTAGCCAGGGTGAGCAGTAGACACATACTGATTAAAGTGCTATAATTCACTACAAGAGTTTCATCTTTCCTTTAGCAAGAAAGACAAACGAATATGAAGTTTTAGCTGAATGCTTCACTCGTTATCAATATAACTAACAAATGGGAGTTTGGTTTTTTATGCCAACAATCAACCAATTGGTTCGTAAGCCGCGTAAAAACGCGCTGAAAAAATCGAAGAGTCCAGCACTTGGTACCATCCATAACGCTTTGAAGACTCGTTATTACCAGCAAAACGCACCACTTATGCGTGGTGTATGTGTAAAGGTAACCACTAAAACACCAAAGAAGCCTAACTCAGCCCTCCGAAAGGTGGCTCGAGTTCGCCTGACGAATAAACAAGAGGTATGGGCATACATTGGTGGCGAAGGCCACAACCTACAAGAACACGCCGTAGTACTTGTGCGCGGTGGACGTGTGCCTGACCTTCCGGGTGTTCGCTACCACATTGTGCGTGGTGCACTCGACCTTCAGGGTGTTGCTAAAAGGCAGCAAGGCCGCTCTAAGTACGGTACAAAGAAGGAGTCTAAGTAATGCCACGAAAAGTTACAAAAAAGCTACAACGTGAGCTAAAACCTGACCGTAAGTACCAGAGTATTTTGGTGCAACGTCTTATCAATAAGTCTATGCTTGATGGCAAGAAGCTAGTTGCTGAGCGTGCTGTATACAGCGCACTTGAAGAAGCCGCTAAGAAGCTTAACTCTGAAGACCCATTAGAAGTGTTTGAAAAAGCATTAAAGAACGTATCGCCAAACTTCGAAGTAAAATCTCGCCGTGTTGGTGGTGCAAACTATCAAATCCCGTTCCCGGTTCAAGGACACCGTCAGCTACACTACGCGTACAGCTGGATGGTACAGAGCGCTCGTGCTCGTAAGGGTATTCCTTACGAAAAGCGCCTAGCTGCAGAAATTGTAGATGCCTACAATGAAGCAGGTGCTGCCTTCAAGAAGAAGGAAGACACTCACAAGATGGCGGAGGCCAACCGCGCATTCGCACACTTCGCTCGAGGCTAATCGGCGTAGTAAAAGAAGCAGCAGCGTCAAGCTTAATACGAGTTCGAGGCTGCTGTTTTATGTTGCTCAAAAATAATGCTTAGGCTGATACTAATGCCAGGATGTTGAATTGGTATTGTGTAGTGTATGGCAGAGACAAATATTGACCAAATTGAAAATATTATGATATAACCATAAGCAAATGGGAGCAATACAAACACGGAGCTGTGTGTAAATGACTGGCGAGAGGGAGCGATACATTCGTAACCTCGACTCTTTAGCTGTGCTGAGCGACCATACCGATGTGATTGGGGTTACAGAGCTCGGCAAAGTAGAAATACAATATAAAATACCGGCCCCAACCGACGAATATGGTATCCCGCGACCGGAAATCATGATGCAACAATTACTTGGCAGAATGGCTACCGCAAATTATGTGTGGACTGGCAGATTTGATGAGCATCATTTAGCTACGCCAAAAGCTGATTTTACAATCGTAAGGACTGAGGCTGAAGGCAATATCGGTAGTGCCTTTCGAGGATTGTCATGTTTAAAGATTGATTTAGCAAGGCAGATGCATAATTTTTCACATGCGCTTTTTGAACTTCCTGGGCGACCGTCTGTCGAAGTGATGCGGCAAGCCGTAACAGAGGTTGGCTATGCAAAAAAGCTGCAACAGGTCATGAATCAATACTTTCCTGAATTTGTCGATGAACAGTCAGAAAGAACAAGTCGAATAGGAAGGCTTGCCATTGCTGATGCTTTATCAGAAATGGAGGAGCCACAGGTAGGAATGTTACCCACGCTAGAGCTGCTTGCAAGCTTTGAAATAGAAGAGCTTCGCAGAGTGCTCAGTACTACTTTACGCATTCGAAGCTTCAACGATAAACGTCTCGTGCACCCGGCTGTACGCACTGTGAGTGCGCACAAACTCAAGGTGCCAAGATCTGTCGGCATAGCTGCATGAGAGACATATGAAACCAGTTAGCAGTAGCAGCGTGTTTGTTTTACAGTGCGCTGAACGCAGGAGAATGGTGCAAGTACTACCTGCATGACAGTTGCCTGCCTCGGAGGCTGGGCGTATGATAGTAAAATATAAGTAATTGCCGTTCTTACTATGAGCATAGAAAAAATCCCCGCAAAGTACCAAGAATTTTTCGATTTATACGCTGATGTTGATCACGAATCGGTCCGCGACTACACGTTAGTTAGGTTGAATCAAAAAAACGATGTATTACAAAGTCTACAGCATGCATACGATAGAAACGCACAAAAATATCCTGATTTCATACGACGCTTAATTGAACGTGGCAAGTTTTTAGAACCCGTTAATGAAGAGCTTGACTTTATTGATGACGAAATGTCTGTCATGAGGGTTTATAATACGGGATTAGCTATGGCTAGCGTGGCGCTAGACGCGCTTGCCTATGAAATGGGTGTAGATGAATCGATATGGCGGAATATGTGGGTCGAGTTGCCTGAGAATGCAGATTTTGTATATATGAGAGCGGATGAGCAGTGTACTAATCCGCAAGAATGTGCTCAAATTGGTGAACGACTGGTGGAATTGGGCCAGAAGTCGTACGATGCACTCGAGCCACCCTACCAGCAACTGTATAGTGCAGTAGCTGATACATATGAAACACGCTTATCCAATCCTCAGGTGCTCCGTTCGAGCTTTGGCTTCATTATGTGTTTTGGTAGAAACGTAATCTATAGTTTTAGTACAGACGAGCGCCTAGATAAGGCAGTAAGAGGCATACTTGTGCGCCCGATTGACGATAGGCAAGTAAGGCACTTATTACCTAAACGCGAATTACGCCGTGCTCGCCGAGATCTTCTTAAATATCATCGGTCGCAGGAATAGGCATACAGTAGGAAAAGCCAAGATATTTTGGTATAATAATGCCTAAGTGCTATTTTTTATGGCAAAAAATATTTATAACTTATCCGGAGAGGAAATAAGTACATGGCTACGGCAAATGGTGTCCCATTAAAGGACTATCGTAACATCGGTATTATCGCGCATATTGACGCGGGTAAGACCACAACAACTGAAGGTATATTGTACCGTACAGGTATTAACCATAAGATTGGTGAAGTTCGTGGTGACGGTGACGGTGCGACAACTGACTGGATGGCACAAGAAAAAGAGCGTGGAATTACCATTACCTCTGCAGCCGTAACATGTTTCTGGAAAGACCACAAAATCAACATTATCGATACTCCTGGTCACATTGACTTTACAGTGGAAGTAGAGCGTTCTCTCCGTGTACTTGACGGTGCTGTTACTGTGTTTGACGGCAAGATGGGTGTTGAGGCTCAATCTGAAACTGTATGGCGCCAGGCAAACAAGTATGGTGTGCCACGTGTATGTTTCATCAATAAGATTAACCAAACCGGTGGTGACTTTTATAAATCTCTAGAGTCAATTCATACTCGTCTTTCTAAGAATGCACTGCCCGTACACCTTCCAATTGGGTTCGAAAAAGACATCAACGGTGTTGTCGATCTCGTAGAAATGAAGGCATATACCTATAACGACTACACTGACAAACAACTAGTGGAAAGCGACATTCCTGCGGACATGGCTGAAAAAGCTAAAAATGCACGTAGTCTTCTTGTTGAAGCTGCTGTTGAAGCTGACGATGAGCTAATGATGCGCTTCCTCGATGAAGGTGAAGCAAGCATTACTAAAGATGAACTCAAGGCTGCGCTTCGTAAACGAGTGTTAGCTGGTGACTTCTTCTTGGTAACTGGTGGTGATGGCCGAGGTGTTATTGTTGAAAAACTACTTGATGTAATGGTCGACTACTTACCAAGCCCACTCGACGTTGATGCGATTTGGGGTACTAACCCTAAGACAGGCGACGAAATTCAGCGTAAACCAGATGCAAGTGAGCCTATGACTGCACTCGCATTCAAGATTGCAACCGATCCATTTGTTGGTACGCTTACCTTTGTCCGTGTGTACTCAGGTGTTGTAAAGGCCGGTAGCTATGTTCTAAATACTACTACCGGTGAAAAAGAACGCATTGGCCGTATTGTTCGTATGCACGCCGACAAACGTGAAGAAATCGACCACGTAGCTGCCGGTGATATTGCCGCAGTTGTAGGGCTAAAGAACACCACCACTGGTAACACTTTGTGTGAAGTAACTCAACCAATTGCGCTTGAGTCTATTGAATTCCCTGAGCCGCCTGTATCGATTGCCGTTGAGCCAAAATCTAAGGCTGATCAAGAAAAAATGGGCATCGCGCTAGGTCGTTTGGCTGGTGAAGACCCAACCTTCCGTGTGCACACTGACGAAGAGACTGGTCAAACCATTATGTCTGGAATGGGTGAGCTTCACCTCGATATTCTGATCGATCGAATGAAGCGTGAATTCAACGTTGAAGCTAACATTGGTGAACCACAGGTAGCCTTCCGTGAAACCATTCGTGGCACAGCTGAAGTACAGGGTAAGCATGCGAAGCAGTCAGGTGGACGTGGACAGTATGGTGACGTTTGGGTGCGCTTTGAACCGAACGAACCGGGCAAGGGATTTGAGTTCATCGACGAAATTAAGGGTGGTGTGGTGCCGCAAGAATATCGTGCGCCGGTTCAAAAAGGTATTAGTGATACCTTAGACGGTGGTGTGATTGCTGGTTACCCAGTGGTCGACGTTAAGGCGACACTATATGATGGTAGCTATCACGATGTAGACTCTTCTGAGCTAGCCTTTAACCTTGCAGGTGCATTGGCAGCCCGTGAGGGTGTAAAGCAGGCAAAACCAGTACTGCTTGAGCCAGTTATGAAAGTAGAAGTAACGACACCTGAAGAGTTTATGGGTGACATTATTGGTGACCTTAACTCCCGTCGTGGACGTATCGATGCAATGGAAGACCTTATGGGCGGAGCAAAGCTAATTAAAGCATTTGTTCCACTTGCAAGTATGTTCGGCTACACCGGTGACATCCGTTCGATGAGCCAGGGTCGTGCAGCATCAACCATGGAGCTTGCACAGTACGAAGAAGTACCACCAAATGTGGCTCAAGAGATTATCGAGAAGCGAAACTCCAAGTAGTTCTAATCGATATAACAATAGAACCCCCTCAAGAAAAAGAGGGGGTTTTTGTATAGTAAGCATTAGTGGTATAATTCTGCCTAAGGATACATAACTAGGAGAGGTATGAAAAAACTAGGATTAATGATACTTGCTGGCATGTTATTCATAACAACTGCAACACCGGTATTGGCACATGAAGGGTCAGACGAGCACAACACTACCGAACACGCCGAAGTGGCTGAGCGTGAGTCGGAAGTTCGCGAGGACAGCACTGAACAAAAGTCTAATGAAGTGACGACAGAGCGTAAAGAGGAGTGGCGAAGCGATAAGCGCGAGCTACAAGATAGAATTAAGTCCTACCGTGAGCAAATCCAGTTGAAGCGCGAGAAGATGCGCAGTGAAATGGAAGCCAAGCGTGCTGAGCGAAAGAGTGCTCTAGCAGATAAGCGACTGGCCACATGCCAAGAGCGTCAAGCTAAAATAAATGAGTTAATAGCAAAGAGTGCTGCATTCGGTCGTGAACGATTGTCATATATACAAAAAGTCGAAGAGCGTGTACACGAGTTCTATAGCCGCGAAGAGCTAAGCTCTAGTGAATACGAAGCTGCTGCAGAAGTAGTAAACCAAAAAGAAGCGAATGCCGAAGCGGCAATAGAATTTGCCGAAAACAGCACATTTAACTGCACTGAGGCCGATGGTGATAATCCAGCAGGTGAAATTAGGTCATTACACGAGGCAAAGCGAACTGCGCTAAATGAATACAGAGACAGTGTAAAGCAACTTATACAAATCGTTAAGTCTGCCTACACGTCATCAAGTGATAGCGAAGGGAGTGCATCATAATGGGGTATCAATCGCGTAACCGTGGTGCAATAATGCTAGTGCTTGCAGTTGTTATTGTGCTGATAGTGGCGTTAGGATTTGTAGGATGGCGTATGCTTACACGCTCGAATGACGCAGTAGAGCAGGCTACGGCTTCTCCGACTGAAACAACTGCTGAAGTAATCTTGACGCAAGACGACCTGGAGGCGGCTGAAAAATCGCTTGATGAATTAGACTTCACTGATGAAGATGGCACCAGTGCCGAACAGCAGGCTAGCCTGTAGGTAGCTTGCCTGGTAAAACCATTAGCGCTATTATAGTAGCAATATGAGTAGGGGATTTAGGCTTGCTGTAGCGCTACTAATAGCGTTTGCGATACTAGGGTTGTTCGCGTGGCTACTTCAAGGTAAGCAAATTGACGTGTTGTCCCCCGCCGGAGTAGTAGCGGATGAACAGCAAAAAATCCTGTTATTTGCTCTGATTCTGAGTACGTTTGTTGTTGTTCCGGTATTTGGAATACTCACTTTCGTTTCTTTAAAATACCGAGCATCAAAACGGCCAGTAGACTACAGCCCAGAGTGGGGTGAGAGTAAACGACTAGAGTTGATATGGTGGGGGGTACCAATTGCAATTATTGCAGTGCTTGGAACGGTGATATACAACACTAGCCATAGTCTCGATCCGTATAAAAAAATAGCGGGTGATAATGCAATAGAAGTACAGGTAGTAGGCCTGCAGTGGAAGTGGTTATTTATTTATCCTGATTACGGCGTAGCATCACTAAATCGTATGCCTATTCCAGTGGACAAGCCTATACGATTAGTCCTAACTACGGAAGCTCCCATGAGTGCTTTGTGGTATCCGGCGCTCGGGTCTCAAATTTATGCGATGAATGGTATGGAGTCGCAATTGAACGTAAAAGCCACTAAACTTGGTCAGTATAAGGGGTATAATACAAATATTAATGGTGAAGGCTACGCGAAAATGACAGCAACTGCCGATGTAATGTCGATGGATGATTTTTTGAAGTGGACTAACAATACGAAGAGTGAAAATAATCTACTCAACATGCCTGTGTATGAAGAAATTGCTGAGCCTGAGATCGTTCAGGATTTTAAAAGTTATCGCTTAGATGATACGTCACTATACAACACGGTGCTCATGCGAAACATGACACATGGTGCTGGCGCATCCATGCATCACGGCCCGGGAGCTACCCATGAGTGATTTTGTAACTTTCTTAATTGGTAGGATGTCTTTCGAGTATTTGCCGACCGATCCTGCAACAATAGGAGCGGCAATCGGAATGCCGCTTGGCATTCTTGGTGTAGCAGCACTGATCACCTATTTCAAAAAATGGAAATGGCTATGGCAGCAGTGGGTAACAACAGTCGACGCTAAGAAAATTGGTACAATGTACATCGTTGTAGCGATTTTAATGTTGCTACGCGGCGGAGCTGACGCTTTGATGCTTCGACTGCAAACTGCCGTAGCAGTAGGCGACGCCAAAGGCCCGTTTGACGCTGATATGTTTCAGCAGGTGGTGACTGCTCATGGCACACTAATGATTTTCTTTGTGGCTATGGGGCTTGTATTCGGCATTATCAACTGGGTGCTGCCACTTCTCATCGGGGCACGAGACATGGCATTCCCTGTATTGAATTCAATAAGTTTTTGGTTGTTTGCTAGTGGCATGGTCCTTAATAACTTTGCGCTTATTTTTGGCGGGTTCTCTAACGGTGGTTGGCTTGGCTACCCGCCACTGACTGGGCTTGAATATAATCCTGGGCCAGGAGTTGATTACTGGATATGGTCGCTTCAAATTGCTGGTATTGGTAGCTTACTTTCCGGAGTGAATTTCTTTACGACTATCATAAAAAACAGGGCACCCGGCATGACCCTCATGAAAATGCCCATCTTCCCGTGGAGTGTATTAGTAACTAGTGTGCTCATCATGCTGGCGTTCCCGATACTCACAGTCACATTGGCGCTACTTGGATTTGATCGTACGCTCGGAACCCATTTCTTTACGTCTGATAGTGGTGGAAACCCCATGTTGTACATTAACCTCATTTGGGCGTGGGGGCACCCAGAAGTGTATATACTTGTACTGCCTGCATTTGGCGTGTTCTCTGAAGTCGTAGCAACGTATTCCAAAAAGAAGTTATTCGGGTACAAGAGTATGGTGATCGCCTTACTTGCTATTATGTTCTTTAGTTTTATTGTATGGCAGCATCACTTCTTCACTATGGGCGCAGGCGCCAATGTAAATGCGTTCTTTGGCATAATGACTGCGGTGATCGCAATACCAACTGGAGTAAAGATTTTTAACTGGCTGTTCACGATGTACCGCGGGAGCATACATTTTACAGCCCCGATGTTTTGGTTTTTGGCATTTGTCGTGACATTTACTATCGGTGGTGTAACAGGTGTACTAATGGCGGTGCCTGCACTCGACTTCCAAGTGCATAATACCTTATTTTTGGTTGCCCATTTTCATAACGTTATTATTGGCGGTGTTGTATTTGGCCTATTCGCTGGCATTACTCACTGGTTCCCTAAGATTTTTGGATTCAAGTTGCATGACGGCCTTGGGAAACTTTCAGCGATTTTATGGCAAGTAGGATTCATTTTGGCATTCATACCACTGTATATCCTTGGACTGATGGGTGCGGTACGGCGACTCGATAGCTACGACGACCCAACGTGGCAACCTCTGTTTATCGTATCGGGGATCGGTGTAGTAGTAATTGCCCTAGGCATGGCAGCGCTCCTTATGCAAATTGGCTATAGCATCTGGAAGCGAGATGAGCTCAAAGACGAGACCGGTGACCCGTGGGACGGAAGAACCCTGGAATGGTCTGTATCATCACCCGCTCCGCACTACAATTTCGCTATCACGCCAACCGTTGCAGAACGTGATGACTGGTGGTATAGAAAACAAAGAAATGACACCGCGTATTTGAAGTCTGATTATGTTGATATTTGGCTCCCTAAAAATAGTGCTGTAGGCCTGCTGGTTGGGGTTGGTGCGGGTATGGCTGGTTTCGCAATCATCTGGCATTTGTGGTGGCTGCTTGTACCTGCGTTGCTTCTCGTTGTGCTTGTTATTATTCGGCAAACTATGAATGATGATGACGACGCACGTGTAAGCGCGACTGAATTATTCCATGAAGATAACTTGGGGAGAAGAGCATGAGCGTGTCACGCGAACGAGTCGTTGAGAAGTACGCTAAAGCCGAGCTCGGTTTTTGGCTGTATTTAATGACAGATATAATTTTATTTGCCAGCTTGTTTGCTACTTATATGGTTCTTCGTCCGAATATTGCGGGCGGTATGTCGGCGAGTGAGTTATTCGATCCAACATTCGCGCTCGCTGAAACAGTACTTCTGCTTATGAGTAGCTTTACCTGTGGCCTTGCAGTATTATTTTTACGATTTCGCTATAAGTCACCGGGACTGATATTGCTTGCAGTTACGTTACTGCTTGGTGGCATGTTTCTGTTCTTGGAGATGTATGAGTTTATGGAGTTTATACATGAAGGGCAGTCATGGCAAACGAGTGGTTTCTTGTCTGGGTTCTTTGCGCTTGTTGCAACGCACGGGCTACATATAACAATCGGAATACTTTGGGGGCTTGTACTGTTCTGGTATATCTTCAAAAAAGGGATTACCGCAAATGCCATGCGTCGCGTATCGTTATTCTCACTATTTTGGCATTTCCTTGATATAGTCTGGATATTTATTTTCACAATCGTGTACCTAGGAGCATTTGTATGAGCCATGCAGACCTAAAGAGACTGCTTATAAGCTACTGTGTCGGATTTACCAGCGCCTTAGCGCTCAGTCTTGTGGCGTATTTTATAGTGACGTTCAACTTGATTAGCTCATCGGTACTTACAATCGCTGCACTATTGCTACTTGCCGTAATGCAGCTCATTATACAACTTGTGTGCTTTTTGCATTTAGGGCTTGATCGTCACTCACGTGATCGGACGATTAGTATTGGCTTTACGCTGATTATGATGCTGGTGATAGTGATTGGATCGTTATGGGTAATGCGTAATCTCGATTATCGCATGGGAATGAGTCCAGAAGCGATGGATGAGTATATGATTCGTCAAAATAAGAAAGGCTTTTAATGAAGTCCACGGTAAATGCCTACTATATACTGACCAAGCCCGGCATTATTAAAGGAAATGCAGTACATGTACTAGCTGGAGCTTTGTTTGCGTCAATCTGGATGCCAAATTGGTTTGTAATTTTTGCCGTGTTGATTGGGACGAGCTTAGTAATAGCATCTGCTTGCGTGGTGAATAACTACATTGATAGAGATATCGATAAAAAAATGGCTCGCACAAAACAACGTGCTTCAGCTACCGGACAAGTAGGGCTTAGGCCGGCAATGGTATTTGCAGGTGTATTACTAAGTGGAGGAATGGGAGTTTTGGCAATTTTCACGAATATGTACGTGGTGTTGCTTGGCGTTCTGGCGTACATTTTATACGCATTTGTGTATACGGTATTAAAACCTCGAACTGTCCACAGTACGCTTATTGGAGCAATCCCCGGAGCGTTGCCTGTAATGGCTGGCTACGTGGCGGTTGCGGGTGAAATAACGCTAGGCGCGGTATTGCTGTTTATACTCGTAGTAGCTTGGCAAATGCCACATTTTTATGCAATATCGCTGTTTCGAAAAAAAGAGTACGCAGCCGCCCAAATTCCGGTATTAGGTGTCGTGAAACCATTTGCGACAGTTCGTCTGTATATTCTCGCGTATCAAGCACTGTATGTTGGAGCGATCGGCGCACTTATATATACACAAACAATTACGCCCGCTTCGGGCATGCTGCTACTAGGTGCGGCGGGTCTGTGGTTGGGCGTGTCGTTCCGATCGGTAAAGAGTGAAATCTCATGGGCACGCTCGGTATTCGGAGTGTCGTTATTACTGAGCTTGATGCTACTGGCTGCAAGTGTACTGCATATGGTTTTAACGAGATAATCAGCTGATTTTACGATACAATGATTCTAAACGAGTAATAGGGAAGAGACACATACATGACAAAACATGCACAAGTAACGATTGTTGGTGGGGGATTTGGCGGCATAAAAACGGCGCTTGAACTTGCGAAAGATTCATCGCGAAAAATTACGCTCATTTCTGACCGAGAACACTTTCAATACTACCCGTCACTATTTGCAACAGCGACCGGTCACGACTATCGACAGTCATGGGTTCCGCTTTCGACCGTCTTCGCTAAAACACCAAATGTGCATGTGGTTATCGATTCAATTAGTGCAATTAATACCTCAGCAAGGACACTGACGGGGCAGACCGCTACATACGACTACCATACAGCAGTGTTAGCGCTTGGTAGCGTAACAACCTACTTTGGTATTGAGGGATTGGACACCTATTCGTTTGGAATCAAGTCTCAAGAAGAGATTCGACAATTGCAAGAACACCTATGGAAAGAAATGAGTGATGGCAGCGATGACGAAAAGCATTATGTCATCATTGGCGGTGGTCCAACTGGTGTGGAGTTAGCTGGTGGGCTTGGTGAATACATCCTACGGCTTCGCGAGCATTTTGGCATTAAAAAGAAGAAAATTAGCATTAGTCTGGTTGAAGCAGCGCCGAGGCTTTTGCCGCGCAATGCTGAAGCTACTAGTGGGCGGGCAAAGCAACGCTTAAAAGAGTTAGGTGTGCACGTGCAGGTAAACTGCAAGGTAGAAAAGCAGACAGCTACCGAGCTAATCATTAATGGCAAACCACTGGCAACTCAAACTGTCATTTGGACATCTGGGGTTGCCAATGCTCCATTTTATAAAGCTAACGAAGCTGAGTTTTCCTTAAACGAACGAGGTAAGGTGAATGTAGATAAGCATATGAAGGCCGCGCCGCATGTGTACGTAATTGGTGATAATGCCAATACACCATTTGCTGGCCTTGCACAAACCGCACTTCACGATGCTGTATTTGTAGCCAAGCATCTCAACGGCAGCACAAAACGGTACACGGTAAAATCTCAACCGTGCGTAGTGCCAATTGGCAAAAAATGGGCTGTGTTTGAATATGGCAAGATGCAATTTGGTGGTCGTTTAGGTGGGATGATGCGCTCACTCGCCGATCTGGTGGGCTACCACGACATGCTGCCAATTGGATGGGCGATGAAAACCTGGCGAATGCAGGGCAAAAAGCAACTGAAGCTGCCAGAAAAACTTGAATCATAATTAGCGTAGCAATACCACTTTACGAACCCTGTTAGGTTATGTATAATTGGTTGCATACGCTGCGAGGTCTTATTTAGATTGCGCTGCTAATAACTAACTAAAGGAGATTTACTCTAATGGCCGATTTCGATCGAAGCAAGCCGCATGTCAACGTTGGTACCATGGGTCACGTTGACCACGGTAAAACAACACTAACCGCTGCAATCACACACGTGCTTGCTAAGAAACTTCCTAGCGATGTAAACGTTCCTCGTAACTACGAAGACATCGACAACGCTCCAGAAGAAAAAGCTCGTGGTATTACGATTGCTTCTTCTCACCAGGAATACGAATCAGAAGCTCGTCACTACGCACACGTAGACATGCCAGGACACGCCGACTATGTTAAAAACATGATCACTGGTGCTGCTCAGGTAGACGGCGCAATCCTTGTGGTTGCTGCAACTGACGGTCCGTTACCACAAACTCGTGAGCACGTACTTCTTGCAAAGCAAGTTGGTGTGCCGAAGATTGTTGTGTTCCTAAACAAGATGGACATCGCTGATCCTGAACTAGTTGAACTAGTTGAAATGGACATCCGTGAACTACTTGCTAAGAACGGGTTCGACGAAGACGCTCCTATTATTAAGGGTTCTGCTACAAAGGCTCTTGAAGGTGACGCTGCTAGCGAAGACGCAATTATGGAACTCGTAGCCGCTCTTGATAGCTATGTACCTGAGCCACCACGCGACATGGACAAGCCATTCCTAATGCCTATTGAGGATGTGTTCTCAATCAAAGGTCGTGGTACGGTTGCAACTGGTCGTATCGAAACTGGTGTTATTAACATTAACGACCCAGTTGAAATTGTTGGTGTGAAAGAGACTCAAAGCTCAGTTGTTACTGGTATTGAAGCTTTCAAGAAAAACCTCGATCGTGGACAAGCAGGTGACAACGCCGGTCTTCTCCTTCGTGGTATCGAACGCGAACAAATCGAACGCGGTCAGGTGATTGCAAAACCGGGTTCTATCACCCCACACACCGAATTTGACGCTGAGGTCTACATCCTCAAAAAAGAAGAAGGTGGGCGGCACAAGGCATTCTTCACGGGGTACCGACCGCAGTTCTACATCCGCACG
>JALRDS010000002.1 GCA_023259925.1 Candidatus Saccharimonadia bacterium | reverse complement strand
CTAGAAAAATAATAGCCTACATAAGGAGGCTGCGAAAATGGTACCCCTGGCAGGGTATCTGCAAGCATCTTCCGCTTGTTCATTCTGGCAAAAGCGAGCTTTTTCAGAATTTCACGACGCTCCACCGAACCTGCGACTATTTTTGCTTTCACAAAAAGTCGCAGGTTCAAATCCACGCGAAATAATAGAAATACGCCATGCAGATGCATAGCGTATTTCTATGGTACAGCAGGATGTGCGAAGTTAGAACTACATTAACTTGCCCTAGCTGATAATCTCTCGGACAGTTGCATCTGCAAGTACCTTCATCGTATCGAATATCGGCACATTACTGCTAGATGGTAGCAAGAGCTGTAAATCTGTACAGGCGAGTGCAATGCAATCTACATTTCGCTTACCAAGACTTTCAGTAATCGTGATAATTGCTTCCCGATCATTATTCAAATGCTGTCCTTCAATCAATCGCTGAATGATCTGATCCATCTTTGACTTTTGTAGATCATTAGGTGTTTCAAACTGAAGTCCACTATCCGCTAAAGCCGTCTCATATACTTTGTTCTCAACTGTTGCAGATGTAGATATTAATCCTACTTTTGAGAAACTATTTTCTTGTAAGTATTTGACGGTTTCTTCAACGATACTTAGTACGGGTATGCTTACGGATTTTCGAATATCATCGATGAATACATGCAATGAGTTACAGGGCATTACAATGAAGCCCACTCCGGCTCTTTCAAGCCTCTGGGCTTCGGTGACTAAAAAGGGTATATACCTTTCTTTGCCACTATTACTAAGTATAAGATCCCGTTCAACCTCAAACAACAGCGGCACACTAGCAATAACGATAGAAGGTCGCTGCTCTGTGTTTATTTTTTGACACCGAAAAATGACTTCAAGATAAAACTCGGCGGTTGTTTCTGGTCCAAGTCCACCTATGACGCCAACTGATTTCATAATAATATTGTAGCAAATAAAAACTAGCTCTTACGAGACAGTTTTTATGTATAACAAAAATGGTACCCCGGGCAGGGTTCGAACCTGCGACCTTAGGCTTAGAAGTCCTCTGCTCTATCCAGCTGAGCTACCGGGGCGAGTGTTGCAACTACTCTATAGTATTGGCACAAAAGGTATTATAACAGATAGGGCGTTCAGCTTTGGGGCCCATTCTGATGAGCGATTTGGTTTATTGTGATCCGCGGATAGTTTGTATCGGCCAACGGCATAGTAATCGGTAGTTGAGGCAACTGTATGAAACTCTGCATCAACATGAATTTTTTCACCTGACTTCGTGAGGTGTATTATGTCTGGGGTAAGTTTTTGGTGGTATGAATCCCATGACTTTAATGCGCTTTCGTCTGGTGACTCTGGCACTGAATATAGCTGATTTCTGGGTGAGATTTCTGGAATGGTTAAGCTCATCAGCTCATTTCTTGTAAATCCAAGTAGCTTCGTCGCGTTATCTGTTGCTAGTACAATCCTACCCTTTGAGTTATATACCAGCATGTAGCTTTTTTCGTTTTTGTCATTAGGCACGTTCGTAAAGGCATTTAGTAGTGAAACATTACCACACCTTGTACATTTAATCTCTAAAATACCAACTGCAAATATCCCCCTGAAAAAGAGTTTGTTGCATGTATAACATCTATGGTCGATGGCTTTTGTAAATTGCATAAACTTGCTTTCATTACACCACATCTAAACTCCACAATGCAAGATTAGCTTATTAAAACTCTTGTGCTTATGTGAGCAAGCCAGTATACTGCGCATATAAAGTAGCGAAAATTAAAAAATTGAACGTAATAATGTTTTAGGAGCACCTATGAGTGTCGAGCATTTCTCTCGAAAATCTGGTTTTACAATTGTTGAATTATTAATTGTGATTGTTGTTATTGCTATCCTGGCGGCAATATCGATTGTTGCCTATAACGGTATACAACAACGCGCAATGACTTCAGCGATGCAGGCTGACTTGTCGAATGCTATCAAGACCCTTAAGTTGTATCAGGCTGACAATGGGTACTTCCCAACAAGCATCGACTCTTCGACGTACTGCCCGACACCTGCGAATGCAGCGTATTGCCTAAAGGCGTCGAATGGCAATCAATTCTTGAATTACATTGTAGACAACCCGTCAGACCCACAAG
>JALRDS010000045.1 GCA_023259925.1 Candidatus Saccharimonadia bacterium | reverse complement strand
ACCCTTATTGATACTATAGAGCGGCGGTTTCGCCAAGTAGACATAGCCGCCTTCAACCACTTCTTTCATGTACCTAAAGAAGAACGTTAAGAGCAAGGTTGCGATATGACTTCCATCCACATCGGCATCGGTCATAATCACGATCTTATGGTAACGCAAACCATTGATGTCAAAAGACTCACCAATACCCACACCGAATGCTTGAATCATGGCGACAATTTCTTTATTAGCAAACATCTTATCTAAACGAGCTCGTTCGGTATTGAGAACCTTACCGCGAAGTGGCAAAATTGCCTGCGTTTTACTATCTCGGCCCTCCTTGGCTGAGCCTGCCGCCGAGTTACCCTCTACAATATAAATCTCACTATCATCCGGCTTCTTTGAAGAACAATCCCACAGCTTACCAGGGAGTCCCATACCATCGAGAGCGCCCTTTCGAAGCACGTTATCACGGGCAGCGCGGGCTGCCTTTCGAGCACGAGCGGCGAGCAACGCTTTATTCACAATCTTCTTGGCGACATCTGGATTCTCGTCCAAATAGTAAGCAAAGTACTCGTTCATCACCTGTTCAACGTAGCGACGGACCTCAGGATTACCCAACTTATTCTTGGTCTGACCTTCAAATTGCGGGTCTGGTAACTTAACCAGGATAATTGCGGTTAGACCCTCTCGAATATCATCACCAGTTAAGTTGTCTTCTTTTTCTTTCAGTAAGCTCGCCTTACGTGCGTAGTCATTGATAGTTCGCGTTAATGCTGAGCGGAACCCGACAAGGTGCGTACCCCCATCGGGAGTAAGTACGTTGTTCGCAAAAGGCTTTACGGTCTCGAGGTAGCTATCGTTATATTGAATCGCCACTTCAACCATCGAATCTTCAACCTGACGCTCCACGTAGAACGGCGCTTCAGCTAAAATTTCTTTACCAACATTGAGATGCTTGACGTAGCTTTGGATACCGCCTTCAAAGTAAAACGCCTGTCGCTCTGCCGTACGATTATCAACAACCGACGTAAACACGCCTTTTGTGAGATATGCCTGGTGGCGCAAATAGTTGACAACCCACTTATAGTCGAATTCTACCGTTTCTTTAAAAATGGTTGGATCGGGATAGAATGTAACAGTTGTACCAGTCGGGCGATCTGTCTTGCCAAGCTTCTTGAGCGGCATGATAGTAGCCCCACGCTCGAATTCAATGCGGTATAGCTCACCTTTTTTGACCACTTCAGCAATTAACTTAGTACTAAGTGCGTTTACAACGCTTGAACCCACACCGTGTAGACCCGAAGAAACTTTATAACCTCCGCCTCCAAACTTACCACCGGCGTGTAGCACAGTTAGGACAGTCTCGAGAGTTGAGAGGCCAGTCTTAGGATGCTTATCAACCGGAATACCGCGACCATCATCCGTAATAGTAATGCCGCCATCATCTAAAATAGTCACGTCAACTCGGGTTGCGTGACCGGCAATCGCTTCGTCGATAGAGTTATCAGCGATTTCCTTGATTAAGTGATGCACACCATCATAGCCGGTGCTTCCAATGTACATTCCAGGACGCTTACGTACTGGCTCTAAGCCCTCCAGTACTTGAATTTGTGACCCATCATACGAGTCGCCTGTTTGTTTAGCCACTACCTTATTCCCCTTATTTCGTATTTCGGCATATTATCTGCAGTTTGCCATTTACACTACCCGCATTATATCGAATTATGTGTGTTCACTCAACCCTGTTGATTAATCTGGAAGAAGTTCTTGCACTGAACACAATGTTTATGCTAATCTTGGTTTAAAGGATTACTAACAGTAGTAAATAAACACAAAAACTATGTTTCGCAGGATTGTATCGAACCTCAGCTTTAGCCCCGCACTAGTTGGCCAACTCGGCTTCTATGCAAAACGTCTTCGCAAAGAAGAAACAACGCGTCGGCTTGGGTTAATTTTTACTGCACTCGCACTAGTAGTACAATCATTCGCCGTTTTCAGCCCACCAGAAGCTGTCAATGCAGCTAGTCCAGCAGATTTTATATCTGGTGGCGTTTCAAATAAGCAAGAGCTGTTACAGCACTACGACAATAATAACAATCGCATAAAAGGACTTTACACCTCTCTTGGCATCACCCGGAGTGAAATAGCCAACATGAAACTTGGTACCATCGGCGCGAACGCCGTGCCTGGCAAGTATAACTGGTCTCGAACCAGTCTCTACAGCGCTTCTCAAGGCCAACGATCATACACGTTCAACATCGGCGCCGGTGACGTCACTTTCTTCTATCGTCCACTTTCACTGACGGCCGCAAATCCACCCTACAAGGTGCTTGTTGGCAACTCTGAGCAGTTCGGCTGGTTCGCTATCCTCATGGACTGCGGTAACTTAATTACCAGTAAACCACCCCGACAGGTGAACCCTCAAGCTGCTTGTCAATCACTCAATATAAGTCAAATTGCTCCGACTCGCTTTCGGCTCACCGCAAAAGCAAACACAAAAGACGGCGCCAACATTAAGCGCTACAACTACGAAATTCGTCAAGGCAATGATGTTATCAGCTCGAAATCATTTGCCACCAGCCAGTCCTCACACAGTTTTGTGTATGAACGAGAAAAACCTGGCACCTACAAAGCGCGTGTAACTGTTGTGACAAGTGAAGGTGAAAAGACAAATGGAGATTGTAAAGAAAGCTTTGTGATTGACGAAAAGCCAGCCGCAGCGTGTGGCAGCCTAGAGGCACAGTTAATCACACGAAACACCGTGTCACTCAGTGGGTCAGCTACAAAATCAAATGGCGCAACAATCAAGAAATACCTGTTTGTCATTAAAAATGCCGATAAAAAAGTAGTAAAAGAATTGTCAGTCGCTAGCACGAAAAAGAATGCTACCGCAGACACAGTACGACTCAAGCCTGGTGAGTATACTGCACGCTTAACTGTGAAGACTTCTGTTGGCGATAAGACCAACCAAGATTGTGTAACTACGTTCAAGGTAGCTCCACCTGAAGTCTGCCCGTATAACCCCAGCTTGGCTCCAGGCAGCCCAGACTGTCAGCCATGCCCAGGCAATCCGAACATATGGATTAAAGATGCTGACTGTGAAGCCGAGGTCGTATCAACAAAAACGAGCATCAATATGACGAACGATAGTGTAGACGCCAGTACCGTTACCGCACGTGCGAACGATAAGATCAGCTACACACTAACAGTCGCGAATAAAGGAACGAATAGTAAAATTGTCACTATGACCGAAGACCTTACCGACGTACTTGAATATGCAACGCTCATCGACAAAGCCGGCGGAAGCTTTAATAGCACCACGCAAGTTCTATCCTGGCCATCATTTGCACTTGCGCCCGGACAAACACAGTCGCGTACTATTGCAGTACAGGTGCTCGATAAGATTCCTGTAACAAATACTGGCACGAGTAACCCCGATAGTTATGACTGTACAATGATTAATACCTTCGGGAACTCCGTAAAAGTAAACGTTGAATGTGCAACAGAAAAAGTAATTGTCGAACAAGTTGTCGGTGAGCTTCCTACTACAGGTCCCGCCGAAAACCTAACATTCGCTAGTATCCTACTCGCTGTTGTAGTGTACTTCTACGCTCGCTCTCGTCAGCTCGGCACTGAAGTGCGACTCATTAGGCGCAACTTAAACACCGGAACGGTATAAGGGGGAATAAACTATGGCTGAACGACTTCAAGGCTCGCCTGAGCTACATGCGAAGAACCATGAACAGCTTGAAGAGCTTGGACATGAACGGTCCGCAGAACTTGCGCACGAACGTGAAAAAAAGCTCGAAAAAGAAAATGGCGAACGCAACCAAGAAAAAGCTCGTGCTGAGGCTCTAGAAGCCGCAAAACAGCCCGAGAAGCAGGAAAAAACACCGCAACTCGAGAAGCGTCGCGACACCCCAGCACAACGCAAGGCAAAGCAAGCCGCAAGCTTTAAAACGACTATGAAAGAGGCTCAGTCTCACATGTCACCGGCCTCTCGTACATTCAGCAAGCTTATTCATGCAAAAGCCATCGAGAAGACCTCGGAAACAGTTGGCTCTACAGTTGCACGTCCAAATGCAATTTTGGCTGGTTCAGTTGCTGCCTTCTTCTTATCATTAATCACCTACACCGTTGCCAAGCATTATGGCTACCCACTTACCGGCAGTGAAACGATTGCCGCTTTTGTACTTGGCTGGACCATTGGCCTTTTATTCGATTACTTGCGAGTTATGATCACCGGAAAACGAGCTTAACCGACCCGTCACTAGCGGAGCTTCACGGCAACTTCACTATCATCTGAACTTTCATCACCCCGTAGATGTAATTTACCGGGTGTTTTACTTGCAGCCTGGCCCTGCATATCCTCTCCAGTCGCCACACTAGTCTGTTGATCAGTGGCAGAAGGTGAACTAGACAGCGGACCGAAGGGTGAGCTGACGGATACCGGAGGGGCTCCTGTCTGCTTTTGAACCGTTGATGGTGAGGCCTGCTTTTGCGCAGCGGGTGCATTTGCTAACTGCTGGCGCTTTGTTAGCCATTCATCAAGGAACGACGACCCCCCTGCTGGTTTCGCAGCAGATGGCATCGAAGGCGATTGTGGGCGAGCTGCCGACTGAGATCGCATACTCTGTAGCCGTTCTTGCTTTGCTTTTTCTGCCGATCCTAATCTATCAAATATTTCCTTCTCAACCGCAGCTCGTGGGCGCCCGTATTTTGCCGCAGAAAGACGCTTGAGTGCATCACTCAGTTGCGGATTCACCTGACCCATCGGTGGCACAAAATTCATACTAAAAGGAGCAGAAGGCATATTATTAATCATAACGCTTGTGACACTCTGATAATTCGGCATTTTAATAAGGTCTTCAGCGTCAAACGTAGGCTGGAACCGTTTCACCATCAGCTCAGCGTCAGTGACACCAATGCGACCCGCAATTACCGTTCCAACATTTCCAATAATCGCTTCACGGATTTTATCTGTTAACTGCGTCATGAACTGGTTACCTAAAATGAGATTAAGTCGGTACTTTCGAGCCTCGCTTAAGATCGACTCGAAGCTCTCTGTTGCGAAGTTCTGGAACTCATCTACATACAAACTAAAGTCCACGCGTTCATCTTCGGGTATATTCGCGCGACCCATTGCCGCAGCCTGGAACTTCATTACAAAGATAATACCAAGTAGCTTAGAGTTTAACTCCCCCATTCGCCCCTTCGATAGATTTACCAGGAGGATTTTCTTGCCGTCCATAATATCACGCAAGTTGAAGCCTGATTTAGTTTGACCAATAATGTTTCGCATCGAGTCGTTGCTAATAAACGGACCAAACTTACTCACTACCCAGCTAATCACCTCACCTGCCTCATTAGAGCGCTGTGACGCTGGAAATTCTTTTGTCCAGAAATCAATCACTGTTTGATCTGTCACATATTTCAATTTACTCTTCATGTAATCCTGATCAATAAGCACTTTTGGAATATCAATAAATGTTCCGCCTGCTGGGTCGGCCATTAGCAGGAGCGCCGCGTTACGGAATATATGTTCCAATCGTGGACCAACAATACCGGTGTGACCGGGATCGTATAATCCATACAGCATGTTAATAGCTTCTTGGACCAAGAAGTCCTTCTGATCCTCATGGTCAAACTCAAACATGTTTAAACCAATCGGATTTGTCATATCACCAGGGTTGAAGTAAATCACATCTTCGACTCGTTCTTTCGGCACCTTGCCTAGTAGTGCCTCTACTGAATCACCATGAGGATCAACAAATGCAAACCCCTTCCCGTCCATCATGTCTTGGAAGGCCAAGTTCTCTAGTAGAACCGATTTACCAGTACCGGTCTGCCCAATGATGTAAGTATGCCGACGGCGATCGTTTGTACTGAGTCTAATTGGTTTTTTCATGCCGCGGAACTCGTTATAGCCAAGTAGGAAGCCTTCCTCCATGACTTGAGTAGGACCGTCTACTTGCTTGCTCATCTGGCGCTGAACCTGACTGCTTGGAATGTTCTTTTGGTCTGGAAGATGAAATATTGTAGCAAGTTCAACAGTATTTAAAATATTGCTAGTCACCGTTTGCGGGAAAAAACGAAAAATATATGCCGTTGTTAATTCCTCAATATTCCGGCTCATCGTGAACTTGAACCCGTTATAGCTCGCTGAGTCAAACAGTGAAAACGCCGATATAACGTTCTTTAGTAACGACTGCGACCTGGCTGCCGTGTTTGAACTTACAACAACTCGTACGAGAGACTCATACCCCGGGTAGCGTGTCTTTTCCTCGATAGCCTCAACTTCGGCACGCTCAAGATTGCTAAGCTGCTTGTCTTCGTGCTTATCGTCACCATCGGAGCTTTCTGGCGGCTTCCATAATGCACCCATGATATCCCGTGAAGACGCTAATGCCCCCATTCCTTTTTTCTTACCCTTATTCTTTACGATACCTTCTGCCTTGGCTGTAGATCGTTTCGCCCAGCCATCACGCGCAGGTCGAATCAGTACCTGAATACCGATACCATCCTCTCTTCCGGCACTACTCAAAGCTGATAGGAGCGCCCTACTGGCATCGCGCTTGGACTCTTGATATGTCGCAATCGGGTACGCGTAGTCCTTTTTTAGCGTAAACTCGCCACCAATTGTACCGGTGAGCTTACCTATTTCGCTAAATACACTATGCTCCTCCACCTCCTCTAGCCGAGCCGATGGATACGCGGCCGATACAGCCTGACGAATAACGTCAACCAGCACTACGGGCACAACGGTGTAGTATCGCACCAACCCGTCTCGCGCCACAATCTCAAATGAAATGTGACGCTGTCCATAAATTTTGCTCTTAAAACCTTTGGTGGCTGTCGAGGCAATAATGTTATACATAACCTGCGCCTGGCTAAGAAGCTCTTCAGTCACATCACGCTCATCACGCCCGCCCGTCTCAAGATCATCACTAGTTGGCGGTAGATGAATCATCATAGGGACCATCTTCAGGCCACGTTCATAATTCTTTGCCTCGCGTAACGTTTTTTGATACTGGGAAAAGACTACCGCACCGGCGATAAGCACTAGAAGCGCTATAACAAAAATACTGATGAAAACCCCTACCACGTTTTGCCCCCTACTATTGTTAGTCGGATGGTGATCCGAGCTCTTTTCCGTATCGCTTCTTCAAGTAATCTGCTTGCAGCCTGCTCACCTCTTTTTCTCGTCGTGCTGGGTCATCACGAGTGGAGCTTATAATCTGCTTAGCTTTATCCACCCACTCCTTCTCAATAAGATCTTCATCCGCAGCAACAGCAGGCAGGTCATCATCTTGCACAGATTGTGGCTGCGGGCTCTGACTCACTGCGATTGGTGTGGGTAATACAACCGATGCAGCCTGCGCAGCTACAGAAGCTTGAGATTGGACTGAATACTCACCCGCTCGCTCTGCAACGCTTTCATTTTTGCGCTCACTTCCAAACTCCGTGGCCTGGCTAGGGTTTTCGCGACCGTTTTCGTTTACACCTGATTCAGGCAATATCGGAGAGAATTCAGGCGCAGATTGCTTTGGTTCCATACCAGTCAGTATAGCACAGCGCCCATCGAGAAATCCCGTAGTTTCGCACGATCAACGACGTGAAATGTACAAAAAACCCACTGCTACAAATATGACAACTAGCACCACCTCATACACCCCAAGCGAACCGATAGACTGCATTGCCAGCAGGATAACTGGGCCGAGTGCTAGTACAGTAGAAAAATAATAGGCGCGCACCAAGCTAATGCGGGCCGGCGGTCGCTTTGTAGTGACTTTCTGAGCCAGCGACTGAAACACTCTTGAGCCTACCCACAGCACCTCCGTCATTAGGCCAATTGTAATAATATAAATCAAAAAAAATACGGCTAGTAGTCCGATTGGACCAGCCGTCGAAGGTGCAGTAGATTGCATGAGAATAATAAGCAAGAGTGCCGCTAAGCCGGTACTTCCAACAATTATTTTTGCTACCATCTTCTCACTATACCACCTGTATATACCAATAAAACAAGGAAGCCTGAGTGAAAGGCAAACGTCTAGACAAATCACAGTCCGCTCTAAAAGTAAAAGTAAGCGCGTGTGTCGATAGACAACCAATCACTCGAGGCAACTGACCGCTCCAGCAAGTGCTAGAGCATCCGTCATATATGCGTTCCGCATACACGCTGAGTGCTTTCACTATCATAGGTGTGGACCCTATATGATAAGGAGTAACTCAGCGCGTCGGTACTAGCCTATATCTAGTGCTCGACGAACCATCGCAAAGATGTATCGGAGCATCGATAACGCCATACGCTACGGCTGCAACTAAAGGTGCGTGAGCTACAGAGTAACCCAAAATGAAGCAACCGATTATATATATGGTGTTATCGACTATCCGTTCGAGAATCGATAATGGCGAGGTGACATGTGACGTGAAGTTGTAAAGGTGCGTTTTTGTTACTGCTTGCTGCTTTTTTGTGTTTGTAAAAGCTTAGGTTCAATATAGCACTCCATACCCAGAAATGCAATAGGTTTTGAATTATTTATCGATGCTATATTTACAATTTTAAGGATTTTATATCTGTTATAGGTTCAAGTAGGTTTAATTTTAATTTACAACATTATGTCTATATTATCGTTGTCATTAAGTGTTTTTTACAAATGTTGTATACTTTGTATATGTATACACGACCAGTTTGTTTTGACCTAGACGGCGTTATTATCAATAGCGAGCCGACCCACATGGAGTCGTTTAAACGTACGCTTACGTCACGAGACATAGCGCTTACTGATGAAGGCTATGTTGCGTACTTTGCAGGAAAGACTGATGAACAAGGGTTCACGGATTTTCTAACCGCAAAGAATGTTTCATTACATGAATTACCGCAACTACTTAACGATAAAACGCGGACGTACCTCCAGCTAGCTACGTCTATCGATTGCTACAGCGATGCCATTACACTTATGCAGGATCTTGTAGACCACAACACAGCCCTAGCATTAGTAACTGGCTCAAATAATGCCGAGGCCACAGCCGCTTTAGCAGCCACCTCCCTATCAAATGTCTTTTCAACTATTGTCTGCGCAGAAGATATAACTCACGGTAAACCACACCCTGAAGGCTACTTGTTGGCTGCCGAGCGACTTGGAGTTGCACCGCATGATTGCATTGCCATAGAAGACTCACCATCGGGCTGCAGGGCCGCTAAAGCCGCAGGAATGACCTGTATTGCCATCACGAATACCCATAGTGCAACTGAGCTAACGGACGCAGATTACATCACTGATCAACTAAATGCTCGACTGCTCGCTGACCTATGAACAGCTCGCGCACGGAATACCTACTGTCATTCATATACCCACCAACACTACATATAGTGTTCAAAAAAATGGCTAAAAAATACTCAGCAAAATCTCAAAAAAGTTATTGACACGAG
>JALRDS010000012.1 GCA_023259925.1 Candidatus Saccharimonadia bacterium | reverse complement strand
ACGGAAGGTGCACAGCCATCTGGTCACCATCGAAGTCGGCGTTATAGGCCGCACACACGAGTGGGTGAAGCTGAATTGCTTTACCTTCGATCAGCAATGGTTCGAACGCCTGAATACCCAAACGGTGAAGCGTTGGCGCCCGTTTCAAAAGAACCGGATGCTCGCGAATCACTTCAGCCAAGATATCCCAAACTTCTGGCGTCTCACGCTCAACCATTTTCTTCGCTGCTTTAATCGTTGTCGCAAGACCACGAGCTTCAAGCTTCGCATAGATGAATGGTTTGAATAGCTCAAGCGCCATCTTTTTAGGAAGACCACACTGATGCAGTTTCAGGTAAGGACCGACCACGATCACCGAACGGCCAGAGTAGTCTACACGCTTACCAAGAAGGTTCTGACGGAATCGTCCTTGCTTACCTTTAAGCATGTCGCTAATTGACTTAAGTCGGCGACGGCCACCTGTTGCGTTTACTGCACGGCCACCGCGAGCGGCTGAGTTATCAACTAATGCGTCGACTGCTTCTTGTAGCATACGCATTTCGTTTCGACGAATCACTTCTGGTGCGTTTAAGTCGATGAGTTTCTTCAAACGGTTATTACGGTTAATGACACGACGGTAAAGATCGTTTAAGTCGCTGGTAGCGAATCGACCACCAGTAAGCTGCACCATCGGACGTAGGTCCGGTGGAATCACGGGAAGAACCGTAAGGCAAAGGCTGTTCGGCTGAATACCCGCAGCGTGCATGCCTTCGAGCACCTTCAGGCGCTTCAGAAGTTTCTTTTCGCGCTGTCCCTTTGCTGACTCAACTTCTGTTGATAATTCAGCAATGAGTGTTTCAAGATCGATTTCGTCCAGAAGTGCCTTTAGGGCCGTACCACCCATACCGACGCGCACGAGTTCTTCATACTCTTCAGGCAGGTTGCGGTAGTCGGTCTCATTAATGAGCGCACCCTTTACCAAACTTTCAAGTTGAGATTTCTTCAGTTGGTACTTCTCTTCTAGTTCTTCAATCTCACGAGTTTGCGCTTCGGCTAGTACCTTTACATCTGCACCTTCCGCTTCAGCATCGCGTTCATAGCGCATTTTTATCGCAGCTCGGCCAGCTTCCGTTTCAGCTTCGAGATCTGCTAACACCTGGTCACGAGTTTCAGCATCTGCGTCGAGAATTACGTAGGTAGCAAAGTACGCAATGCGCTCCAAGTTACGAACAGTCAATCCAAGTAGCAGGCTCATTGCACTCGGCGTACCGCGCATAAACCAAATGTGTGCAACTGGCGCAGCCAGGCTAATGTGACCCATACGCTCACGTCGTACGATTGATTTCGTCACGAGTTCACCATTCTTATCAACGGCAGCTTCTCGTGATCGTACACCCTTTAATTTACTGTCGTGCGGATTAATGTCCTTTACTGGACCGAAGATTCGCTCACAGAATAAGCCATCACGCTCAGGCTTTTGGGTACGGTAGTTGATTGTTTCCGGCTTGGTAACTTCGCCATGACTCCACTTTAGGATGTCATCTGGGCTTGCAACAGCAAGTCGCACAGCGTCAAAGTCAGCAATTCCGGTAGTCGCAACAACACGTGACATTACGCTACCTCCTTATCGTCGTCGTTAAATTCTTCGGCGGTCTCTACACTGAGTCCGTCCTCTTCTAAGTCAATATCATCAGCTTCATCAAGCACTGTTTCAGTGTCGTCATCACCTACAATTGGTGCTGGGTCAGCTGGAACGGTCTTGTCTGATGGTCCTGCTTCGGCAATTACTTCTTCAGCATCGACTACATCCGATTCGTCGAGTAGGTCGACGCGAAGACCAAGTCCTTGTAATTCTTTTACAAGTACGTTGAAGCTTTCTGGAAGCTTTGGTCCAACAATTTGTTCGTCCTTAATGATTGCTTCATATGCCTTGGCTCGACCGTATACGTCGTCGGACTTAATAGTAAGCATTTCCTGCAGTGTTGTTGCGGCACCATACGCTTCAAGTGCCCACACCTCCATTTCACCAAATCGCTGACCACCATTTTGTGCCTTACCGCCAAGTGGCTGCTGGGTCACCATAGTGTATGGTCCAATTGATCGGGCGTGAATCTTGTCACTTACCATGTGGTGCAGCTTAATAATGTGCATCACACCAACGGTGGTTCGCTCTTCAAATGCTTCACCAGTTCGACCATCAAACAGTTGACTCTTTCCGTCTGGGGCGTAGCCAGCTTTTTCAAGCTCTGCTGAGATTACTTCGTTAGACACCCCATTGAATGGTGGCGTTGCAACTTTGTAACCAAGAGCACGCGCAGCCATACCAAGGTGAGTTTCAAATAGCTGACCAATGTTCATACGGCTTGGCACACCGAGCGGGTTCAGTACTACATCTACCGGAGTACCATCTTCCATGAACGGCATGTCTTCTACTGGCAGAATTCGCGCTACTACACCCTTGTTACCATGTCGTCCAGCCAGCTTGTCACCAACTGAAATCTTACGAAGTTGTGCAACGAAAATCTGGATTTGCATTAAAACACCAGCTTTCAGTTCGTGACCATTTTCTCGTGAGAAGATCTTAACACCCACAACCTTACCGCCACCAGCGTTGTTCATACGCTGTGAGGTATCGCGAACATCTTTAGCTTTTTCACCGAAGATTGCACGCAGGAGGCGCTCTTCGCTTGAAAGTTCTTGCTCTCCCTTAGGAGTAATCTTGCCAACTAATACGTCACCAGCCTTCACCTCTGAACCAACCTGCACAATACCATTCTCATCGAGGTGGCGTAGTGATTCTTCGCTCACGTTTGGAATGTCACGGGTAACAATTTCAGGACCAAGCTTGGTTTCGCGGACTTCTACGTTGTAGTCCTTGATGTTGATACTTGTTAAGCTGTCGTCTTGAACGAGGCGGTTCGATAGTACAATCGCGTCGTCCATGTTGTAGCCACCCCATGGCATGAAGGCCACAGTTAGGTCACGACCGAGTGCAAGTTCACCATCCGCGATCGAAGCACCTTCAATTAGGATGTCGCCTTGCTTCACTTTTTGGCCACGAATTACTTTAGTTTTTTGGTTGATAGAGCGGTCATCGTTTGATTTTGAGAAGTGGATTAATTCATACTTCTTAGTACCTTTTGCGTACTTTACATGCACTTCGGCACCGTCTGCACGAACCACTTCACCATCAGCTTCTGCAACTACAAGCTGTGATGAGTTGCGAGCTATTTCAGCTTCAATACCAGTACCAACAGTTGGTGATTCCGGAGTTAATAGTGGTACTGCCTGCTTCTGCATGTTCGTACCAGTCAATGAACGGTCAATACGGTTCTTCTCAATAAATGGCACCAGTGAAGCCGGCGCACCAAGCACCTGCTTGTTTGCCGCGTCCATAAAGGTTACTTCGCTACTGTCAACCTGCTCTGGAAGCAGTCCGTTACGTGCGCTCACACGTTCAGCTACGAATTTACCGTCCTTATCGAGTTCAGCTCCGGCATCAGCAATCACTTCAGTTACTTCTTGAGAAGCATCCAAATACACCACTTCGTCGGTAACTTTACCGTTTTTCACCTTAAGGTAAGGAGTTTCAATGAAACCATATTCGTTCACACGAGCAAACGCGGCCAAGTTAAGCACGAGCCCAATGTTGGCACCTTCAGGTGTTTCTACCGAACAAAGTCGACCATAGTGTGTTGGGTGAGCGTCACGAACATCGAATCCAGCACGTTCGCGAGATAGACCACCAGGACCCATCGAGCTCAATCGGCGTTTGTGTGACAGCTCTGAAAGCGGGTTTACCTCATCCATAAGCTGTGAAAGCTGTGAACTGGCAAAGAACTCGCGCACAGCAGCAACAACCGGGCGGGCGTTGATTAGCTGTGATGGCGTTACTGTCTCAAGGTCACTCATACTCATGCGGTCCATAGCGTTTCGCTGCATACGAAGCATACCAACGCGGAATTGACGAGCGACGAGCTCACCAACAAGCTTCACGCGGCGGTTCGATAGTGCGTCGATGTCATCAGCTGCATCTTGCGTGTTATTCAACCGAATCAGTTCGCTAATAATAGCCACTAGGTCACTCATCTGGAATACACGATTCTCAGTAGTGTTTGCTACGTCGAGTCCAAGCCGTTGGTTGAGTTTGTAGCGACCCACGCGTGAATAATCAAAGCGCTTGAAGTCAAAGAACATTCGCTCAATCATTTGACGAGCGTTATCTACAGTCGCAAGATCACCTGGTCGCAAGCGACGGTATACTTCAATCAGCGCTTCGTTTGAACCACGTGAAGGGTCTTTATCTAGGGTTGCTTCGATGTACTTCACGTCACCCGTATCAACGTTTTCGAATAGTGATTTGATTTCAGATGTCTTGCTATGACCGAGGGCGCGTAGCAGAGTTGTTACTGGAAGCTTACGGCGACGGTCAATTTTTACGTACAGCGCACCGTTTGATGCTGTCTCAAATTCAAGCCATGCACCACGGCCCGGAATCAGCTTAGCACCGTAGTGGTTTCGACCAGCAACGTTCTCGGCAGTAAAGAACACACCAGCTGAACGAATGAGTTGAGACACAACCACACGCTCAGTACCGTTAATAATAAACGTACCGCGGTCAGTCATCCATGGGTAATCACCCAAGTAGATTTCTTGCTCTTTTACTTCACCAGTCACCTTGTTTGTCAGTTCCACTGTTGCATGAAGTGGCGCATCGAAGGTGATGTTGTTTTCTTTTGCGAACATTTCTGAATTCTTTGGGTCTTGGAATTCATATTTACCGAATCGTAGTTCTAGCTTTTGGCCAGTGTAGTCTTCGATTGGGTTTAGCTCCGCGAAAATTTCACTCAATCCAGTCTCAACGAATTCACGCCAAGAATCTTTCTGGTGAGCCATAAGGTTCGGGAGCGGGAGTGCGGTGTCGTCTTTCGTAAAGAACACACGCTGATTGGTAGCAGGCTTGGTTGCCACGTTGTACTCTCCTCGCAGGTTAAGATGGTTGTTGATAGTGGGGGGTATGAGTTTCTAAACTACTCCAAACACGCAAAAAACGCCCCGCCCAGGCGTGCGTGTGAATGCAAGCAGTTTATGCAACCTTCATTAAACCCTATTATGCTCCATGCGGCCTACACATGTCAAGCACTCGCCGCTACCCGTTTAATATAACACCAATAATTATTAGTGAGTCCAGTATAACCCATATACTATTCGTGATTATCATGGGAGCAACTCTATGCTTGATGCCATATGCGGTAAATACGAGACCAACGAATAAAGCCGATCCCCACGTTACAATAGATACCCCCTGGGCGCTTCCTGAAAAAACCGATACTACTTGAGGGATACCTGATAGCGGGTACAATGATGAAACTACTGTAGTAAAGTTATCAAAAGTTGACAATGGTTTTTGAACATATCGTTTACCATCCTTGCCACGGCGAATGTAGAGGTGATGATTAGGACGTATCATTCTAAAGCAATTACGGCTTTTCAATGACCTTATCGACAATACCGTATGAAACTGCTTCTTCGGCACTCATCCAAAAATCGCGATCAACGTCTTTTTCTATTTTACTTAGCTTCTGGCCGGTATTTTTTGCTAAAATTTCGTTCAGTCTCTTTTTAAGATAGATACCTTCACGCAAGGTAATTTCTTGGTCGGTAATCTTACCGTGCGTACCGCTCGACGGCTGGTGAATCATAATACGTGAATTCGGCAAAGCAAACCGCTTCCCTTTTGTACCACTGCTGAGTAAAAAGGCACCCATACTCGCCTGGAGCCCAATGCCGTAGGTTGCTACATCCGGTTTAATAAACTGGACCGTGTCAAAAATCGCTAAGCCATCATACACACTACCGCCTGGGCTATTTATGTAAAGAGAAATGTCCGCCTTCGGATCTTCGTGGGCTAAAAATAGCAGTTGCGCCACTACGAGGTTCGCCGTGTGCTCATTTACTTCCTCACCCAAGAAGATAATTCGTTCTTTCAGTAAACGAGAATAGATGTCGAATGCTCGCTCGCCAAGTGGTGAACTTTCTATCACAGTTGGAACTAAATAGTTGCTAGGTTTCATAACTTTAGTATACAAAATATCTAGCACTCACGCAATTCGAGTGCTAGATATTAATGAACAAGTTACTTCGAGTTCAGTTCTACGAGTCGATCAACGGTTTTTTCAGTAAGTAGTCGGTTAGCGATATCTCGCTGGGCTTCAGGCTCATCAAACCGTTTCGCCATTTCAGGACTGTTCGCATATTGTTGCTTATACACGTTAATATGCTCTGCTAACTCATCGGCTGTAGCTTCTATCTTCTCGGCCTTTGACAGTTCAGCCAGTACTAACCCAGCTTTTACCCGCTTTTCGGCAGCTGGTAGTACTTCCTTTTCTTGCCAATCTTCTTTCGTCTTAAATCCCTGGTTAGCCACGTATTGTTCGATTGTAAGTCCTTGATACATCAAGTTCTGAGTCATATCTTGTTCAATACTGCGCTTTTGATCATCTAACAGAATCTGTGGCACAGGAATATCTGATACCTCTATCAGCTTCCCAACGAGGTCATCTTTTAGCTTATCGGTGGCTTCACGCTCTTTTTGTGAGGTGAGTTCTTTTTTAATGTCTTTCTTAAGCTCATCCAAAGTCTTTACACGACTGTCTGCTTTTTTAGCAAAATCATCATTAAGTTCAGGCTTCTTGAGTTCTTTGACTTTTTTCAGTGTGGTCGTGAACACCACTTCGGCACCCGCCAGGTCTGCAACATGGTACGACTCTGGGAATGTTAGCGTTAGGTCGAATGTCTCCCCGATCTTTTTGCCAACGATCCCTTCTTCAAAGCCTGGGATAAATGAGTTTGAGCCCAATTTCAGTTCGTAATCGGTAGCCGTACCGCCATCAAATGCAACATCATTTTTTTTGCCAACGAAGTCGATTGTCACTTCGTCTCCGTCCTTCGCCGCTCGCTCAACATCAACTTTTTCACTCATGCCTTCACGCATACGTTC
>JALRDS010000007.1 GCA_023259925.1 Candidatus Saccharimonadia bacterium | reverse complement strand
GGGTGACGGCCTTCGAGAACAAGAAGAAGACTCCGCTCATGCAGTACGAGCGACCGCGTGAGTGGGAGATGGCCTATGGCTCCTCGACTTCCGGTAACCCCGGCACCTTCCGTCGCGTGACCACTCCCGCCCCGCCCGGCGTGCGCCTGTATCAGCGCCATGGCGGCGTGGTGTCCACGGCGGCGAGCAACCGACTGCTGATTGACCCGTCCTGCGGCACCTTCAATGACGGCTACCCGGGCCATGGCCAGGGCAAGTACAGCACGCCGTCGGGCGTGGGGCGATCCATCGGCAGCTTCGAGGCCGCCGAGCCGGGTCGATACGTGATCGAAGTGCGATCGGCGACGCAGTCGGCGGTGGTGACGGTGGGTGTCGATAGCGTGGTAGTAGCAGCCATAAATGACAGCCTCCTCGGGGTGTGCAGCTTCAACCATCGGTGGAAGATACTTATCTTTCATGAATTCTTTCATAATCTCGTTTAAGTGGGTGCTGAATTTACTAAAGTGAGTCCCTACGCCGCCGCCAATAACAACAACGTCGGGTCGAATCAAGGGTAAGATTGTCATAAAGCCCTTTGCGAGATTCATTGACACCTCGCGCCAGGTTGCTTCGTCTTCAATTTCGCTGGCAAGTTTGCCATAGGTGGCAAGCATTGCTTTGCCCGACGCAAACGTCTCCCAGCGGGCGAAGCTGCCGTCGTGCTGCAAGATTATTTGACCACCTTCGGATGTAGAAAAGTTCGGATCAATTTTACCCTTAGTAATGATACCGGTCCCAATTCCAGTGCTTACCGTCACATACAAACATACGTTCGGTAGTGTATCAAGCGCCCTGGCTTCAGCGAGCCCGGCTAAGTTGGCATCGTTTTCAACAATGATCGGGCAGTCGTAGTGGCCGCTCAGTAGTTCTTTCATATTGGTGTCGTGCCAACCGAGGTTGCCAGCCCATAGCATGTGGCCATTCTTAATAGTGCCCGGCAGGGCAATAGATAGGCAGGTAATCGACTGATCGCCAACCACTTCATCAATGACTAGCTTTAGTTGGGTAATATACTCCTGTACGTCAACAGGAGTGGGGAACTTCTGTTTTGCGACGATGGCGCCATCGGTATTGAACGCCGCTACTAATGTTTTTGTGCCCCCTGTGTCTACCGCAACTATCATATACATGTAGTGTAGCAAACAAGTAGGTAAGTTGTAATAGCTTGGCGACGGTTGCGAGCTGTTGCCAAACTTGCTATAGTATTTTCTAATAGAATCCATGCAAGGAGGAACTATGCGAGGACGATTACAGGGTGGATCACTAGCGGGCTTCATTATTATTGGGGCGTTTTTAGCCCTTATTGTTATTGGTGGGCTATATGGATTAAATCGATACAATGCCGAGCAGGCTGCCGATCAAATTGCTGCTGAGAATAGTGATAGCGCTGAAACACCTGCGGGTAGCGAAGAGCAGAACACTGATGATAGTGGCGCAGTGGAACCCGAGCAACAAGAGCTCCCTGGTAGCACTGATCAGCAATTATCGGAAGAGCCAGCACCAACTGATACTGAAACCGAATCGTCAGAACCGCAGGCCAGCGATGAGCTACCACAAACTGGCCCAGCTGATATCGCCCTGGCTCTACTCGGTGTATTCGCGCTCAGCTTTGCTGCCGCTCACTACGTACGTAGCCGCAACTAGACTTTTTCTCTCTTAAGAGGTATAATTGACCACTAGTCAGGTGTGCACGGCTGGTGTGACTCGTATAGGCCGTCCCCGATTAATATTATTTAACAGAGGAGTCTTACTTAGACTTATGGCAACAAAAGCCCTAACAATGGACGACCTGCTCAGTTCAGAAAGCAGCGTCAAGCAACTTATTGCTGGTGAAACAATCACCGGTAACGTATTAACTGTAAAGAAGCACGAAGTGCTCATCGACCTTGGCGCTCAAGGTGTTGGATTTGTTCCACGCCGTGAAGTTGGTTTCAGTCGTCAGCTGAATGTTGGTGACGAAGTAACCGCAAGTATTGTTGATAGCGAACTTGATAACGGCTACAGCCTACTGAGCCTGCGAAAAGCCGCAAAAGATAAGGGATGGGAAGAAGTGATCGCGAAAGCTGATGCTGGCGATGTAATCACTATCACTCCATACGACGCAAACCGCGGTGGACTCTTGGTTGAGTACGAAGGCGTTCGTGGCTTCCTTCCGGTCTCACAGCTATCTGCAGAACACTACCCACGCGTTGGTTCAAGCGACAAAGACGAAATCCTGCAACGCTTGAACGGCCTTGTAGGTAAGGAAATGACTGTTCGTATTCTTGATGCTGATCGCCGTGCGAATAAGCTTATCTTCAGCGAAAAAGAAGCCATCAAAGACGGCCTAGCGGCTCGCTTTGCAAGCCTAAAGGTTGGCGACGCCGTAAAGGGTGTGGCAACCGGTGTGGTTGACTTTGGTGTATTCGTGAATGTTGATGGCATCGAAGGCTTGATTCACATCTCAGAAATTAGCTGGGAGCGTGTAAACAACCCAAGTGACTACGTAAAAGTTGGCCAAGCAATCGACGCCAAGATTATCTCTATCGACAAAGACCGCCTAAGCCTCAGCATGAAGCAGCTTACTAAAGACCCATGGCTCGACGAAGTTGAAGCTATGACTCCGGGTACAAAGCTTGAAGGTACCGTTACGCGCATTACGCCGTTTGGTGCATTCGTACAGTTAAGCCCTGCGGTTGAAGCACTAGTCCACATTAGTGAAATGGGTGCAGGCAGTGACGTAGACCCAGAAAAAGTGTTCACATTAAATGAACGCAAAGAATTTACCATCCTTGAAGTCGACCGCGAAAACCGCAAGATTTCATTGAGTCTCAAGAAAAAATAATGAGCCGTATGTAACCAGCTCGGGCCGCTTCTTCTAAAGCCGCTACGAGCATCAAAAAGAAGGAGCGCCCACATGGCCGACAGTTCACAGAAAGTTATTCAAGTAGCCGGATCAATCACCGTTGGTGAGTTGGCAGAACTGCTGAATTTGTCAGTAACCACACTGATTGGTGAACTGTTTAAGAATGGTATCATTGCTACGATTAATCAGAAAATTGATTTTGAAACAGCGACTATTATCGTGGAAGAACTGGAGCTTGACGTTACGTTAGAGAAAAAAGAAGCAGCCAGTGGACCAGCTCGTGAAGTGCATACATTAAGCGATAAAGCGGTAGAACGTCCACCAATTGTGGCTGTAATGGGTCACGTTGACCACGGTAAAACCAGCTTACTCGATGCCATTATTGGTCAAAAAGTGGTTGATGGTGAAGCAGGTGGTATTACACAGCACATCAGTGCGTATCAGGTAGAGAAGGGTAAGCGTACTATTACATTGCTCGATACACCTGGTCACGAAGCTTTTGCCGCGCTCCGCCAGCACGGTGCTACGCTCACCGACGTAGTGATTATTGTAGTAGCCGCCGATGATGGCGTGAAGCCACAAACAATTGAAGCCATTCGATTTGCTCGTGAGGCCAACGCCAAGATTGTTGTGGCTATCAACAAGATTGATAAAGAAACCGCCAATCCGCAGCTTGTTAAAACCCAACTTGCTACTGAACACAATTTGAATCCAGAAGAGTGGGGTGGTGACACAATTATGGTAGAGGTGAGTGCCAAGACTGGCCAAAACCTCGATAAGCTGCTTGAAAGCGTACTGCTGATTGCCGACATGGAAGAGCTAAAGGCCGATGAGCACATTGGTGCTAAAGGGTTGGTGATTGAAGCGCACACTGAAACTGGTCGTGGCTCAGTGGTTGGACTGCTAGTAGAGCATGGTAAGTTACACCCCGGCCAGTATATTGTGGCTGGAACATCGTACGGTAAAATCCGAACCCTGCTTGATTTTAAA